>CANQXB010000005.1 GCA_947627805.1 uncultured Bacilli bacterium | reverse complement strand
AAAAAAGCAAAATCATGCTTCTTTGGTCGCACTCTTTTGCTTTTTTCCTTTTCTATTTCCTTATCTTATTCAAAACTGTCCGGAGCTAAGCAGCTATTCTAAATGGATCTTCAGTTGATCCTGTACCTACAAGCGATACCCCGGATTGAAGATAGAAGACTGGGCGAACCGCACGCGCGCTGTCCAAAGTGCTGTCGCTCAAGCCGCCACTTGTACCCACATACCACGCACCGTAATAGCCGTAGCGGCTGTAGCCATACCTACTTAAGGTCCATTCATAAAGTGCATTCCCACTTAATGAGGAATTTGTACTCCATCCATTTTTTATAAATAGCCAATCATTTGTATTTTGACTCCCTGCATTTTTATAATCTGTTACATACATTAAGCCTATTTTACTTGCAGTTGTATGGGATGTTGTTGGTTCTGTTGCTGGGACACTTGTGTAGTCAGCATTATACCAACTATGACTTAATATTATGGAATCCCAATATGCTCCATTTGGCTTAGCATCTTTTATACTATTATAAAATGTTCCATTTAAATATGTTTTCATTGCAGAAGCATCCCATTTAACATCACTTGAATAACTACTGTCCCATTGTCTTAATCCGCTTGATGGGATGGCTTTGATTAGTTTTAAAGATTTAGCTGGAAGGTTGATAATATTATCATCTTCACTTGTTAAGCCTATTATTCTATACATATAGGTTCCGGGTGTTCCAAGACATGTTTTCTTATCATCTGTTCCAAAACAGATATAGTTATTTGTTACTTCATCTTTAGTTCCTACAAATCGATACATACCATTTTTTAATGTGAATGTATTTTTTCCTTTTTCAGTTAACATTTCTAATGGTGTTTTTGGTTTATCTTCTGTTTGAAATTTATGTTGAGTAGCATCTCCTTGTACTCCATTTCCTGCCTTGTCTTTTAAGTAGATCCAGAATGTATATTCTTTTCCGCTATCTAAGCCAGTATATTGATTTGTACTTTCACTTTTACATGTGTATGGACCTGTTTGAGAAGTTGCATAACAATATTCTGTTACTCCACTTAAATCTTGATTGGCTGTGACATTAACGGTTATAGAATTTTCAGTAGTGGTTGTGGCCTCTACTTTGTTTATCGTTGGAGCTGTCTTATCATAAATGATTGTATCACTTTTTTCTAGTGATTTATTTCCAGCTTTATCTTTTATGTAACCTTTTACTACTTTGGGACCTTCTGTTTCTGTTGCAAATGTATATTGTGTACTTGTATTTATTGCTTGCCAACTACAACTATTTATATCTCCTTCTGTTATACACATCTCATTTATATTTTTATTATTATTTCCCCAACTTAGATATACTGTATTTATATTTTGATTAGTATATTTTGGAGTATTTGTATCTTTTATATAAAAAGTATTTATAACTGGTTTAAAGTTCCCTATTTTAGCATTAAACAATGATATTTCTGTTTTATCACTATAATAAGCATGTGTATCTTTTACTATTACACTTATTAAGGTTATTACTATTACTCCTAGAGTTATGCCAATTATTACTTTCTCTTTCTTATTTATTTTCTTTAAAATATCTTTCATAATTCTTCTTCCTTTAATTTATTGTTGCAAATCCCGAAAACGATTTAGTGTTAAAATTTTTTTAATTTTTTATAATATTAAATATTTACATACAAATTATGTTTTGTATATTAACTAAATTATACAAAATTTGTTTTGTGTTGTCAACACAACTAATGTTTTGTATAAGAAAATATAATCAGGTGTTAAATTATGAATATAAATAGATTAAAAGAAATTAGAGAAGATAATGATTTATTACAAAAAGATGTTGCTAAAGTACTTAATATAAAGCAACAACAATATTCCGAATATGAAATAGGAAAAAGATTAATACCCATAAACTATTTAAGTAACTTAGCGGATTTTTATAATGTCTCAATAGATTATTTATTAAATAAGACCAATGTTAGAAAACCTTACCCAAAAAGCAAATAACAATTTGTTTGTGTTATGTATATTTTTTTAAAAAAAGCATATATTATATGTGTTGACACGTGTCGTGAAAAAATGTATAATTAAATAAAGGAAGGAGGCAAACAATTTGGTTGTCAAAAAAGTGATAAGGGCTTTAGAAAAAGATGGATGGGTTTTAATAAGTCAAAAGGGTTCGCATATGAAATACAAAAAAAATAACATAATTTGCATAATTCCTAATCATAAATGAGATATTCCTAAAGGAACTTTATCACAAATAGCAAAAATAACAGGTTTAAAGCTGTAATTTATTAAATATTTTTTGATAAGCAAATTGTTAAAAAATGAATAAATACTTTTACCCAGCATTATTTTCTAAAGAAGGAAATAAATATAATGTAAAATTTATTGATTTTGAAGATATTTTTACTTTTGGAGATAGTTTAGAAGATGCCTATTATATGGCTCAAGATGCTTTATATAATATGTTACCAGAATATAAAAATAATTTACCAAAACCCACAATTGACTATATGAACATTAAAGTTAAAAAAAATGAATTTATAACAATGGTTGAATTAGATGTTTTAGAGCATGAAAAAAGAATATCTTCTAAAACTGTTAACACCACTGTTACTATGCCAGAGTGGTTAAAAAATTTAGCAGATAATAAAGGATTAAATTTTTCTAAAATATTACAAGAAGGATTAAAAAAGGAACTAAATTTATTATAATTTATAAAAAAATTCCAATTGATTTTTGGAATTTTTTTATTCTAAAACACTATTTATATAAATTGTGATTTCTTTAACATTATTAGTTGAGGCTCCCGCTTTAACACTTTGGGAAGCAATTAAACCGACATTTACTTCCGGATTATATAAAGCATTATCTTCCGTAACATATTCTTTTATTATCGTAATATTTTTTTCAATACCCCAATTTTCCGCCATTGTTACACTTTGGGAAGTAAAATCAGGAACAACTTCATCTCTTATTTGACCTTTAATGCCTTTACCATAGACTTTAGTTTCATATAAAGTATTCGCGTCAAAAGAGAAATCTTTAATCATTTCGGCATCTTCTAACTCTAAATTTATTTTCATCATTTTAATAATTTCATTTAAACTATCTTCATAATAACCTAAAGCAGCACTATAAAGACCACTTGGAGTTAAAACTTTTAAATCATAAACTTCTAAATAACCTTTTTGGGCAGTCACACTTCTATTTTTTTGCATTAAATTAATAACAACATCTTTTAAAATATTATAACTTGATAAAATTTGTTCTCTTGATAAATTAGTTTCCACATTTTTACTAACTGAAGATAAAATATCTTTAAAATCGGTTAAAGTATTTAAAGAAATTAATTTTCGCGCCATTGCTTCGACGATTAATTGTTGATTTTGTATTCTTTGTAAATCTCCTCCTGGAAGGGAATGACGATGACGAGCATAAGCTAAAGTTTCTTCACCATTTAAATGTTTCATTCCTTTATCTAAACAAATCATATTGGAAAAATCACGATTACTATCTTGTTCACAGAATTTATAAGTTACTTCAACATCGATACCTCCAAGAGCTTCAACTAAGTCCACTACTCCTTTAAAATTAATTTTAGCATAATAATCAATATCAATTCCCGTTAAATCTTTTATAGTATTAATAACACAAGAAACACCACCAGCACTAGAAGAATTTATTTTCGCTTTATTTCCTTTTTTACAAGCAATTGGTACATATAAATCTCTTGGAATACTAAAGACTGTGGCATTTAAAGTATGAGGATTAAATGTAACCATCATTAAAGTATCACCATTAAAGGAACTAGCGGCTTCCATTGTATCTTCGGTTGAATCTACTCCTAAAAGAAGAATAGTAAATGGTTCTTTTAAAGTTTTATTACTCGTTAAATTTAAATCTTTATTTTCTTTTAAAATACTTTCTTCATAAACGACTTTAGTTTTATCTTGTAAATCCGAAAACATATTTTCATTATCATTTGAACTAAAATAAGTTAAATAATTACTTTCGACAAAAGCCCCATCTATTTCTTTATTATATAAAGCATATAACATATCTTCATAAGAAGAATAATCAACAAGTTCATAGTCTAATTTATTTTTCTTAATTATCTCTTGGGCTACACTATAACCTTCAATTGAATCTTTATTTGAGGTAATTCCCGCTTTTTTAATACTATCTGTTTCTTTTAAGCTAATTAAATAACCCGTATATTTAACTTTACCTTTACCTCCTAAATTACCTAATTCACCATAAACAGTATTAATAAAATAAAAGAAGATTAAAATGATAACAATGATTAAAAAATGAAATAAAGATAAAAAAACAAATTTTATTCTATTACGATTTAGCATATAAAGATAAGCTTTATAAGCATAAAACATACCATAAACAATCATTAATAAAATAACTACTATTCTTAAAATTGTTTCAATTCCCGTTAATTTAATTAATGATAAACTTAATAAAGAAAAAGAAAGAATAAAAAGAACTATTCCAACTAAATAGATAATAAAATTAATTTTACTAATATATAATAGTCTTTTTATTCTTCTAAACATCTTTTTATTCTACTCCTTTAAAACTCACTACATAAAGATGACTATCATTTTCAATTAAAACTACTTCACCTTTAGTATAATACCCTAAATCTTTTTCATAACTCCATTCTAAATTAACTATATAGGATTTATATTCATTTTTATTATAAGTATAATTTCCTTCCTCTATACTTAAAAGATTAATATTACTCACAATTGGGTATTTTTCTTTAGCCCTATTTTCTTTACTTTCTAAATATTTATATAAAGTATCAGTGACATTTAATTCATAATTTTCTAATACGGAAGGAAATACGTAATTAGTTCCTCCCGCATCATATTTACTATCTTTATTATCTAAAGTAAATAAATCAGTGATAAATAATTTACTTAAATATTCGGCATATAATTTATAATCAACTTCTTTTTCTTTTAATACTTCTTTTAATTTAGCAAAATTTTCTTGCATTAAGGAAGTATCACGGTCTTCTAAAACATAACTATAACCTTCTATTTTATCAATTTCTTTATAATCTCTAATTTTAGCTTTAGGCATAAAAGTAATTGCTAAATAGATAATCGTTACTAAAATAATCAGAAAAAGAATAACTCCTAAAAGGATTTTAAACTTCCTCCGCATCTTTAATCAGCCCTTTTTCTTTCATTAAATAAATCGTAAGTAATAATAGCATTTCCAACTTCTAAAGCCCTTTCGGAACGTTCTAAATTGCTAATTAAATATTCATTATCAACTGTACCACTTAAGACTTTATGTTCTCCAGTGGAATTATTATAATAAATTTCTTTAGTTAAGAAGTTACCATTAGGGAATACGACAATATTATTATCTTTAATATTGAAGATATCATGGCCTAAAACATAATCATAATCAATATCTAACATATTAAATAAAGTTGGTGCTAAATCATACATGCCCATTGTATATTTTACTTCCCCTTTTAAAATCTTATTTAACTTCTCATTTTTAGTCCAGAAAATAAGCGGAGTCTTTTTATTTAATTGATGGTCATAACTATCATATTCGACATAAGTTGGGTCAAGTTCATCTTTTAATTCACCTGTTAATGGGTCATAATTATATAAATAATTCATATCTTTATAACTTAATTTAGCATCATGATCACCATAGAAAACAAATAAAGTCTTATCAAATTCTGAACTATTTTTAATTAAATCAATAAATTCGCCAAGAGCTCTATCAGCATAATTAGCACTGACAATATATTTCCCCACATCTCTTTCACATAAGTAGCATGTACTTGTTTGTTCCCCAAAACTATCGGTAAAATAATCATTAATATTTAAAGTAAAGATTGGATTTGGACTAAATGGAGAGTGATTAGATAAAGTAATAAGAGTCCCAAAATAATTTTGATGTTCTCTTTCAATAGTCTTTAATTTATCTACAGCTTGCGCAAAGAATAATTCATCATTAATTCCTAGTCCTACCCAATCGGTATTATTTGGGTCTTTACTATCATTATTAAAAGCAAAAGTATCACGATAATACATATCGGTGTATCCTAGTCTTGGATGGACATTGTTTCTATTCCACATAGCTTGATAATTACCATGCATACTAAAGGTATAATAACCTTTTTCTTTTAAGAATTGCGGAAGAGTTCTAAAGGTATTATCAGAATAACTGACAAAAACAGGGCCATTACTTGAAGGAAGAAGTCCAGTTAAAGTAATATATTCCGCATCTGAAGAAGTTCCTACTGATACTTGAGGGTAGAAATTACTAAAGAACATTCCTTCTTTAGACAATTTATTTAAATTAGGAGTTACTTCTTCCCCATTAAATGATAAACTCATTAAGAAGTTTTGCATACTTTCCATATGAATATAAATAATATTGTAATCTTTTAAAATACCAGTATATTTATTATCATTATTATACCAATTAGTATCTTCATCGGTAAAATAATCATTAACTAAATTATAAGCATCTTCATAACCAAATAAACTACTAAGTTTAGGAATAACCGTTTGAACAGCATCATTAAATTGATACATAATAATGCCAAATCTTTCCACAATATAAACTCGATTCCATTGTTTAGAAAGACGACTGTAATCAGCTCCTGATGCACTCGCAAAAGTATAGCCAATAAATACAAGAGAAACAATTAAAGTAGCTACAAACATAGGAATTTTCTTTTCCACTTTACCTATTAAATTATAGTAAGATGACTTTCTTAAATTATTATGAATATAGTAAAAAATAATTGGCTCTAAAACATAAAGAAAATCGATAATCCGGAGTTGCGTTAAAACAGAATCCGTAACCGTTTCTAATTGAGATACTGTTGAAAGTTCAGTAAGCGATGCAAAGGAAGCATAGAACATATAATAAATGGAATTAATAATTTCTACTAAAGAGAAAAATATTAACCAAGCAAAAAAATACTTAAATTGATTTTTCGGTTTAACTAAATAGCCAAAAGCTCCGATTAAAAGAATAAAACCAATATCACATATTAAAGGTTTATAAGACCAAAATCCGCCAATTGTAAAATGTCTTACTACCATGGTGCCTAAAATAGATAAAAGTAAGTAAGATAAGAAAAGACGATTTGAATATATATATTTTATAATACTATTAAAAATATTTTTAAAACTCATTTTTATCTTTTTCATTACTAAATCCTTTCTTTTATATTATATCAATTTTCTAGGTTAATTGTAAACAGATATAAATAATCTTAAGAAAAAAGATTGATTGATAACTTCTAGACTTTATGATATATTTAATTTGGGTGATAAAATGAATATCGAAAAAAAATTAAGAGATTTTTTTAAACAATTTCTTTTAATTATGTTATATATTTTTTTATCCTTATTTTTACAAGTATTATTTTTTAAAGATATTCATAATGGTAATCTTATTTTAAGTAATTTATGTTATATAACGATTGAATTAATTATTTTAACCATTTTTATCTTTATTTTTAGACATCTTTTAATTCCCCAATATTATGATTTTAAGAAAAATTACAAAACTTATTTAAAAGATAATTATAAATATTGGTTATATGGTCTTTTAGTAATGGTTATTAGTAATCTTATTATTAGTAGTTTTGTGGGCATGCCCGCTAATGAAGAAGCCAATAGAGCTCTCATCAAAGCCTACCCTATTTATATGACTTTAAGTATTTTAATAATTGGGCCTATTATTGAAGAAGCTTTAACTCGAATAATTTTAAAAGATACTTTTAAAAATAAAAATATTTATATTATTTTATCAGGACTTATTTTTGGTTCTCTCCATTTAATAAGTGCCATTGGGACTAATAATATTTTAGAAGTTTTATATATTATTCCTTATAGTGCCTTAGGCTTTAGTTTTGCCAAAATATATGTAAATTCTAATAATATTTGGACTAATATTTCCTTTCATTCAATTCATAACTTTATTACTCTAGTTCTAATCTTTATTGGAGGTCTTTTATGAAAAAAATATTAGCCATAATCGTTATTTTATTAGTTTTATTATTTTTGTATGGTAGTTATATCGAGGTAAAGACTTTTAAAGTTAAAGAATATACCATTCAAAATGAAAATATTCCTCCTGAATTTGCTTCTTTAAAAATAATCCAATTTAGTGATATTTTATATGAAGGAAAAAATAGTCAAAAAAATTTAGAAAAAGTTGTCCAAAATATCAAGGAAAATGAACCCGATATTATCATATTTACAGGGGATTTATTTAAAAAAGGTCTTAAATATGATGAAGAAGATTATACTTATTTAAAAGAAACTTTAAATAAAATGGAGGCAAGTCTTTATAAATTGGCTGTCATCGGCGACAATGATGAAAAAAATCTAAAAGAATATAAAGATATTTTATATGAATCTAATTTTATTCTTTTAGATAATCAAAATAAATTATTATTTTATAAAAATGAAACCCCAATTAATATTATTGGTATCACTGATATAACTAAGATTGAAGATTTTAATACTTTACTTACTACCGAAGTACCTTATAATTATTCCTTAGTTATTACTCATAAACCCGATACTTTTAATGAATTAAAAAAATATAATATTAATACCGTTATTGCCGGACACTCCCTAGGAGGTCTTATAAACATTCCTTATTTTGGGGGTTTAATTAAAAAAGAAGGAGCCAAAACTTATTTAAATGATTATTATAAAGAAAATAATCAAGAATTATTTATTTCTAATGGTCTTGGCTATGAAGAGATAAATTTTAGATTATTTAATGCTCCTTCCATTAATATATACCGATTTAGTAACTAAAAAATATGTCCTTTATAGACATACTTTTTTAAACCATTTTGCGATAATATTCATATCTTTTAATCGCATTTTCTTTTTGATTTTCAAGTAACACTTTAGCTAAATTTTCATCTTTAATTTTTAAAGAATTAAATCTAACTTCATTATCTAAAAATTCTTGATAACGATTAAAATCAGGTTCTTTACTATCTAAATATAATTTTTCTTCTTCGGGAATATAGCGCATTAATAAAGTATAACCAACATCAACCGCTAATTTTTCTTCCGAAATTGAAGAACTCATACCATCTTTAATACCATGTTCTACACAAGGAGAATAAGCAATAATAATCGCTGGCCCCTTATGTTCCATTGCCTCTTTAAAGACTTTTATAGTATGCATAATATTAGAGCCTAAAGAAATACTGGCCACATAACAATTTGGGTAACTCATCGCTATTCTGAATAAATCTTTTTTATTAGTCTTTTTACCAAAGTCAGCAAATTCACAAACAGCTCCCATTTTACTACTCTTACTTGCTTGTCCGCCCGTATTAGAATAAACTTCGGTATCTAAAATTAAACATTTAATATTTTCATTTTGACTCATCACATGGTCAAGACCACCAAAGCCAATATCATAAGCCCAACCGTCTCCTCCAAAAGCCCAAACTACCCGGCTTGGAACATATTCAAGTAAGTCTTTTAAAGAAGAAGGAATTTCTTCAGTTTTCAATTTTTCATAAACATCTAAAGTTATTTTATTATCTTCTCTATTAAGAAGCCATAACTTAAATAGTTCTTGAACTTCCTTACTTACTTTGGAAGAGTTTTCTTGCATTATTTTCGCAATTTGGTCTCTTTTATTTTGATAAGTTAAATGCATACCTAAAGCAAATTCCGCATTATCTTCAAATAAAGAATTAGCCCAAGGAATACTATAAGGGGTAGAAGGAGCACTTCCGCCATAAATTGAAGAACAACCTGTCGCATTAGCAATTACTAATTCATGGCCAAATAATTGGGTTAAAAGTCTTATATAAGGAGTTTCCCCACAACCTGCACAGGCTCCATTAAATTTAAAGCGACATTTTTCTAAACTGGCTCCCTTCATATTGAACTTATCTATTACTTTAGGATTTTCATAATCTTCAAAATATTTATTAACTATTTCTCTATTTTGAGCATTGCCTTCCCCAAAACTTAAAGCCTTAGTTGGACAATTTTTAATACATAAGCCACAACCCGTACAATCTTTTTCACTTATAGCTAAATAGAAATTATATTCCTCATTTCCTAAAGCCTTTTTTCCAACATCTTCTTTTAGAAGTAAAGGCCTAATTACGGCATGAGGACAAACGATATTACATTTACCACACTCAATACATTTTTCTAAGTCCCAAACCGGTACTTCATAAGAGATTCCTCTTTTTTCTAAAGAAGCTAAATTCCAAGGAAAAGCCCCACTTCTATAAGGAACTAAATCACTAACTTTTAAAGTATTTCCTAAACGATGATTAATTTTGGTAAAAATATTTTCTTCTTTTATTTCTTCTTTTTCTTCATAAGTAATATTTTCTAAAATATGTAAATCATCTAAACTATCTTTTAAAGCGGCAATATTATTATTGATTACTTCTTCACCTTTAGTTTTAAAAGCTTCTCTAATCAAATTTTCTACTTTTAAAGTAGCATCTTTAATATTTAAAAGATTTAAAATTATTACTTCCATTATTTTATTTATTTTACCTTTAATATGATGTTCAATTGTTATTTTAGTAGCATCAATATAATAAACTTTTATTTTTTTATTCACAATTATTTTCTTTAGACTATCAGGTAAAAAGCTTTCTAATTCTCTATCTTTTTTAGATGTATTAATTAATAAAATTCCCTCATCTTCTATATTATCTAGAACATCTAAAGTTTTCAAATATTCTTCTTTTGTAACTACCACAATAGTAGGACTAGTCACATAATAAGGAGCATTAATAGCCTTTTTACTCCATCTTAAATTAGAGACAGTAACTCCTCCACTTTTTTTAGAATCATATTCAAAATAACCTTCTACATAATAATCATCATGACTAATTATTTTTAAAATTTCTTTACTAGCACTAACCATACCATCAGAACCAAAACCATAGATTTTAGCTTCCGTTGCCTCTAGTTTTAAAGAATAATCATAAGTCTCTAATGAAAGATTAGTTACATCATCGGTAATACCAATTGTAAAATTATTTTTTAAATTACCTTCTAACATTTTATAAACACTATAAATATCTTTAGGAGTTGTATTTTTACTAGATAATCCATAACGACCTCCCACAATATTGATGTCTTGACCCTTTAAAGCACTAACAACATCTAAATATAAAGCTTCACCAACACTTCCGGCCGCTTTTGCTCTATCTAAAACGGCAATATTTTTAACCGTACTTGGTAAAACATTAAGTAAATATTTAGAGCTAAAAGGTC
Source organism: uncultured Bacilli bacterium (assembly GCA_947627805.1). GTDB lineage: Bacteria > Bacillota_I > Bacilli_A > RF39 > UBA660 > SIG200. The sequence goes on along the minus strand of CANQXB010000005.1, from coordinate 16,060 downwards.
TAAATAAATGAACATTAATAAGTCCTACTTTACCACCTTTTTTATTTAAATCATCAACAACTAACTTAATAGTATCAGTAACACTACCCATAGCAATAATAATATTTTCAGCTAAACTATCACCATAATAATTAAATGGCTTATAATCCGTATGCATAATATTATTAATTTTGTCCATATAATCATTAACAATATCACTCATTTTATTATAAAGTTCATTACGAGCCTCGACAGATTGAAAGTAAATATCTTCATTCTCGGCCATTCCATATTGAACACCAGAATTTACATTTAAACTTCTCTCTTTAAAACTTTGAATACTTTCCCAAGGAACTAATTTTAAAAGTTCCTCCTCATTTATTTCTTCAATAGTATTTAACTCATGACTAGTTCGAAAACCATCAAAGAAGTGCACAAAAGGAAGACTTCCTTTAATTGCCGAAAGATGAGCGACAGCTGCTAAATTTTGGGCATCAAAAACATTTGAGGAAGATAACATGCAAAATCCTGTATCTCTTACTGCATAAACATCAGAATGATCTCCAAAAATAGATAAGGCATGCGTTGCCACGGTTCTGCTAGCCACATGAATTACTCCCGGTAAACATTCCCCAGCTATTTTATACATATTAGGTATCATTAATAAAAGACCTTGACTAGCTGTAAAAGTTGAAGCTAAAGACCCTGTAATTAAAGCCCCATGTAAAGTTCCCGCGGCTCCTGCTTCACTTTGCATTTCGATTACTTTAGGTTTGGAATTATAAAGATTGGTTAAATCACTATGCGATAAATAATCTATATTTGAAGCCATTGGACTTGAAGGTGTAATGGGGTATATACTACATATTTCACTAAATAGATATGCCACTTTACTACATGCAGCATTTCCATCAACTTGTTTTTTCATTTAATATCACCTAAATAAATTATAAAATAATTTATTTATTTTGACAATTTAAAATATACAGAAAATCCCTTTTGTTCGCTTGTTTTGAATCTATTAATGATATATAATTTTAATAAGGAAATTCTTAACTGTTGAGTACTTGCCTCTTTCACTTAGAAAGGGGGCTTGATATTATGAAGAGAAAAGATTTATTAATCTCATTTCTAATCTTAATTATCATTTTACAAATAGTATCAGTAATGATGCTGGCTATAAAAAAATAGTACTCAATCTGCAATAGATTAAGTACGAAAACCTTTTAGGGTAAGTACTCAACAATGCAAAGTTAAGTATTTCCCTTTTTTATTTTATGCAATTTTTCTTGCTAAATACATTTTAACATATTATTTAAAAATTAGCAATAATCCTAAAATTATAATTCTTTCTTATATGCAAAAAATCTCTTTTGTTCGCTTGTTTTGAATCTATTAATGATATATAATTTTTATAGGGAATAACAGTTTGTTGAGTGTCTACCTCCATTCTAAATGGAAAGGGGGTTGATAAAATGAAAACAAGAACTTTTATTGTAAGAGTTTTAAAGTTCATTTCTATCATTTTATTCTTAATTATCTTTTTGATAATTACAATAAAAAAATGACACTTAATTCATAACAATTTGAATTAAATGTCTTCTCAATAATATGGGTGGACATTCAACGTTGCAAAACTGAATGTTCCCTTTTTTATTTTATGCAACTTTTCTTGCTAAATACATTTTAACATATTATTTAAACTTTAGCAATAATCCTATAGTTCTTTCTTAGCCATGATTTTGATTGATAGCAGATAAGATAAGATTAAAGTACCTAATACAATAAAAGGCATTATATAAATAAAAACTTTAAAAATACTGTTTAAAATATTAGTGCTAATAAAATTACCTACAAGGGTAAAAAGCAAAACAATACCAACAACTACATAGAAAATAGCAAGGCGGGCTTTTTCTATACCAAACTTAAAAATAATTGGATAAATGATAGATAAAAGAAAGATAATTGATGCCATATTGGCTAAAAAGGTTATAAACATTTCCCCAAAATTTAAATTATGCAAATATAAAGATATACCAATAGATAAGACAAAAATTAAAGCATAAGAAATTAATGTTAAAATAAAGGTACTAATATATTTTGATAAAACAATATTTCTTCTCCCACTAGGAAAACTAAAAGCATAACTTTCCCACTTATTTAATTCATCATAACTAAAAGTTGAAAGCATTAAATAAAAACTCATAAAGGGTGGCAAAAAAGATAAATTAGAAGGATTACCTATAAATAATAGTAAATAAACTCCTAAAATAATTAGTGAGGCTTTTAAATTTTCTTTAACAATTAATAAATCTTTAACAATAAATCCTTTCATATTATTCTCCCTTAATCATTAAGACCATTAAGTCTTCTAAAGTTATTTTATCAATAACTAAGTCATGATATTTTTTCTTAAATTCTTTTTTATTTTCTACTAAAACTTCATATTCATATTTATTTTTCCGATATTTTAAATAATCTTCTTTGAAAAATTTTTGAAAATCAGTACTCTTACATTTAACAATTCCATAATTATCTATTATTTCATCTTTAGTTTTACTTAAAACAATTTTTCCTTCATTAATAAAGGTAATATAATCCGCAATATGTTCTAAATCCGTTGTAATATGAGTGGAAAAGAAAATAGCACAATCTTCATTTTCAATAAAACTTTGAAATAATTCCATAACATCATTCCTAGCTACTGGATCAAGACCACTTGTCGGTTCATCTAAAATAAGTAATTTAGGATGATGTGATATCGCCGTAATTATTTCTAATTTCTTTTTCATTCCTTTAGATAAAGTTTTAATTTTTTGATTTTTATTTAAATTAAACTTATCTAAATATTTAAAAAATAAATTACTGTCCCAATTTTTAAATATTCCTTGCATTATTGGATTAATATCTTTTATTAAAAGTATTTCGGAAAAAAACGTTTCATCTAAGACAACTCCTATATCTTCTTTTACTACTTCATCATTATTATCTTTATCAAATAATTTAATGGAACCTTCATAATCTTTAATAATATTTAAAATAGCTTTAATCGTTGTGGTTTTACCCGCTCCATTTTCGCCAATAAAACCCATGATGGCTCCTTTAGGTAAAGTAATATTTACATCTTTTAAAGTAAAATTAGGGTACTTTTTATTTAAATTTTTAATTTCTAAAATATTAGTCATTTATTCCTCCTCATATAAAACACTTATTAAATCTTTTAATTCTTTTTTACTTATATTATTAATCTTCGCCATATTAATGGCTCTTTCCATTAAAGTTTCAATTTTTTTAAGTTGTTCTTCTTTGGCTAATTCCCAATTTATTTTATTAACATAAACCCCTTTAGAGGGAATGGTTTTTACATAGCCTTCTTTTTCTAATTCTTCATAAGCATTTTTTGTAGTTATCACACTAACTCTTAAATCTTTAGCTAAACTTCTAATAGAAGGAAGCATTTCTCCTTCTTCTAATTCACCACTAACGATTTTACTTTTGACTTCTTCTTTTATTTGCTCATAAATAGGAATGTTACTAGAATTACTAATAATTATTTCCATATTATCACCTGTATATACAATTATATACAGTATATACACAGTTGTCAATATTATTCCATAAAAAAAGAGAATTTAGTCTCTCTTTGAAATTTATCTTTTTAATTCTGGTTCTTCCTTATAAGGTTCTAAATTATAAGTGGCATCTTTAATTAACTTTTGAGCCACTTCAATATTTCCTCTTTTTAAAACTTCACCAATAATAACCATTTGAACATCACCCGGTAAAGATGCAAATGTTCCAGAGCCTAACCACCAAGTTAAATCTTTATCAGGGTTTTCCCCACACAAAGCGGCGATTATCTCCGGATGAGTATAACTAACCGCTAGGGATTTTTCATCTTCTAACAAAGACATATAATTTATTTTATCTAATCTTTCGGCCGTTTGTAATTCTCTTGGAAAAGTTGCCTCAACTGTATCTTTTAAATTAATGATTTTATCGACAAAGAAACCATTTCGAAATAAACTTAAATCTTCTTCTTTCAAAGTTTTTTCTTCTAAAGCCTTATTAACTTCATCAATAAAAGCACATAAATAATGCCTATCACCATTATAGCCAATAATACTCATTAGCATTTCGGGATTATTGACAACATTTTTGATATTTCCCAAAGCCTTAATCCTTTTTTGCATATCATAATAATTTTCTCTTACATTTTCATTCATAAATATACTCCTAATTAAATTGTAACAATTCTAATAATTAAGAAAAAGTTTTTTTAAAAACAATTGACATTAACTAGACTTTAAGCCAATAAATTATTCACTAAATTTATATATTCTCCTATTAAATTGCTGGTTTTACTTTCATAAACCAAATTTTTAGCTAAAGTAATATTATCGGTAATAATATTATCGACATTTAAATCAATCATTTCTTGAATACTTTCTTTAGTATTAACCGTCCAAGCATATACTTCTTTCCCTGAATTATGAATTTTTTTAACTAAAGGCCTATTTATACTAGAGGCTTCAATACTAAAATTATCAGCATATTCTAATTCTAAAATGTCGCCATAAGCAAAACTCATAACATAAACCGTATGAACATCTTTAGCATATTCTTTAACATTTTTTAAAACATCATATACTTGCGAAGTGATAACACATTTATCTTCATAATGATATTTTTTAATTAGCTCTACCACCATTTTTTCAAAATCAACTTCATGGCCCGTTGGTTTTAATTCAATATTAAGTTTTAAATTATTATCTTTAGCATAGATTAAAACTTCTTCTAAAGTAGGAATTCTTTCATCTTTAAAATCTTTACTAAAGAAACTACCGGCATCTAAAGCTTTTATTTCTTCTAAAGTTGCCTCCCAAGTATTAACATTTACCCCGGTTGTTCTTCTTAAATTAGTATCATGTAAAATAATTAACTTTTCATCTTTAGTTTGTTGAACATCTAACTCTACCCAATCAGCATTTAATTCTTTAGCTCCGACAAAAGCAGCCATTGTATTTTCCGGGTATTTAACGGAGGCTCCTCTATGAGCAGTAACTTCCATCAATTTAACATTTTCAATTTTTAAATCATAATTACCATTTAAAACATTAATCGTAAGAATTGTCCCTGAAATAATGACTAAAATTATAACGGCATATTTAAAGATATTAAATCTTTTATTAATATGGGGAGCATTAGTTTTTAATAATTTAATATTTTTAACTTTTTCTCCTTTCTTTTCTTTATGGCGATAATAAAGTAAACTTATAACTCCATAACTAACGGGAGTAGCCAGTAAAACCACAACCACAAAAGAGAAAGCAATGAATAACCAAATTAAAGTTATTGGTAAACTGCTTAAATTTCCTAACCATTTATAAAGAAGGACAATTAAAATAATACTTATCAAAATAAAGAAAATATAAACTAAAGTTAAAATTATTTGGGTAAAAGTAATTTTTAAATAATCTTTTATTTTATTTTTTTGAGCTAATTTAATGCTTTTCTTTCGTGCTTCTTTAAAATTACAATCCTCTAAAACAAAATAATGTAAAACATAAAGCCATCTAAATAAAACAAGAGAAAGAATGATTAAAACAAGACCATATAAAATGCTTAAAAATTGATTGCTCATAATATAATCTGTAATAAATTCGGGAATCTTAATGGTCGAAATAAAACTAGATGATATTCCTAAATTTAAAAAAGGAATTAGAAAAATAACTAATAAAGGTAAAAGAATATTTTCTTTTTTAAAAACCCGAACAGATTTTTTTAAGGCTAAAATTAAAGCTTTTTTTATGCCAATTTTTTCTTCATGCCAAGAATAATCTAAAATAATAATTATGGTACTAATATCAATAATGGTATAAAAAGTAAGTAATATAATTAAAATAATTAAAAATAAAATAGTTAAAGGATTAAGTAAAAAACTAAAGACATTTTCAATAGTTAAATAAGCATAACCACTTATTTTAGTAATTAATTTAAATATTTCTAAAAACAAGGGTGTAAAAATGATAACAGAAGCCATTTTATAAAAAGCTTCAAATAAAAGTAAAGTTTTAATATTAAAACGTAGTATATTTTTTAAATTCTTTTTCATTTTTCACCTCTTAAATATATATCAAAAATAGAAAACCAAATAAATAATAAATTAACATAAACCACCAACTAGTTTTACTAATAGTTATTTTCTCAAAATCTTTAATTTCTAAATTAGAAGTAGTCTCAACATATTTTAAACCTAATAATTTTTTTTGACTTAAATCTTCTTTACTATAAAGGCCAAAAGCCACGGGATTATCAAATTCCGAATATTCAAAATCTTTAAGTTTTAAAAAATCAATAAACATTATTAAATCTCCTGAACACCCAGCGATATTTAAAAGAGCTAAAAAAGTAATTACAATGTTTTCGCTAATAATGCCAACAATATAAGGAATAACTCCTAAAAATAAGAAAGGACTAATTAAAGACATTAAAATATTTTTTTTACTAACATTTTCTTTAACTAAACAACAAAAGACTCCTTTTTCTAAATGCACACCAAAAGTGATATTTTCTTTTTTAGCCCCATTTAAATAATAAAATAAAGCATGCACTAATTCATGTAAAAAAAAGTAAGGAAATAATAAAAAATAGACAATTAAATAACTATATTCAGTAATATTATAAGTTTGATATAAGAAAGCCGTAATTAAAAACATTCCTAAAAGAAGTATTGTCGATAATACTTGTAAAAATATTCCCCGCATTTTAAAAATATAATATTTCTTTTCTTTTTTCATCTTATTTTTATTATAATATTATTTTATTATTTTGCAAAGAAAAAGAAGTTATTTTTATTCATTAACTTCTCTAACTACACAGCTACCCCCATTTTTAGTCATAAAATCATTAATCTTCGTAAATAATTCATCCGTAAATAAATCTAAAGCCCAAATACTTTGATAAGTTCCATCAATACTATAAACTGTCTTAAGTAAATCTTTTGGGAAAGTCTCATCCCCTTCACTTTTAATGATTTGTTTACTTCCCTTATAATAATCTAGTAACAAACTATAATTTTGATTATTTAACTCACAATTTATTTCTTCTTTAAGAATCTCATTAGTGGCAATTAAATCAGAAGTTTTAATAATATCATTTAATTCTTGATAACTCATTTCTTTTATTTGATTTAAATCAGTTGTTGTATAATATACTTTAACTTTTCCATTTAAACTAATATCTTCATAAGGAAGATCTGGAATAGAAATACTTTTTTCCAAATGTTCTTGTAAAGTACTTTTTAAGTTTAAGAAAATATAAGTGACATCTTCCCCATTTTCTTCCATAACTCTTGTTGTAGCAAACATTCTTCCACCAACTTCTTTACTAATAAATTGAAAGTTCCATTGTTCTTTTTTAAAAGCATTCACATTTATAAGGGTTCTTAAATCTTTGGGCTTTTTTTCGGTAAACTCATAAAAACTCCAAAATCTTAAAATAATAAAAGCTACAAGTAAAATACTAAAAGTAATTAGTAAACTATTTCTAATTATTTTTAAATTTATTTTTTGTTTAATTTTTTTTAAAATAGTTTCTTCATTAGTTTTTGTTAAAACAATATTATCTTTTAGTTCATCTAAATATTTTTGACAATTTGCACAATTACTTAAATGTTCTTCTACTAATTCTTTTGATTCTAAAGAACAAGCCTTATCTAAATAGAGAGGTAACAAATCTTTAATAACATTACAATTCTTTTTCATTTAAACCATCCTTTATCTTAATTTTTGAACGATAGAAAGTTACGCGAGCCCAACTTTCCGTTTTATTAAATATGGAAGCGATATCTAAAAAAGATAAATTACCATAAACTCTTAAAGTAAATACTTCTTTATATGGTTCTTCTAAAGTATGGACAACTTTTAATATTTCTCTATTGGTTTCACTTTCAATCATTTTATTGATAATATCTTTTTCGTTATCTTTAAAGTCTTCTTCTAAAGGAGTATATCTTTTATTTTTCTTATATTCGGTATAATAAGTATTTTTAGCAATATTACATATCCAAGTAAACATATTATATTTTGGATTATATTTATTAATATTCTTTAAAACTTTTAAAAATGTTTCCGCGGTAATATCTTCCGCAATATCTTTATTTTTAGAGATACTTAATAAATACCGATAGACACTCTGATAATATTTTGCATAAATAATTGCCATTTCCTCATCCATATTTAACCTCGTTCATAAGTTATACTAAAAAATGTTTAAAATGTTACAAATTAATTTTGATAATAATCATCATCGTCTAATTCTACATCTTCACTATCTTCAAAATTATAAGGTTCATAACTACCTTTTCGCACTTCTTCTCTTTCATATTCATCTAAATTATATAGATCACATTCTCTTTCGAAATTTTTTCTCTTTTCTTTTTCTTGTTCTTCTAGTATTTTTGAAGTAACATTAAATAAGGCTTTAAAAAATCCCATCATTACCACCTAGAAATATTATACTACATTTATTATAATAAAGAGGAAGAAACGAGGTTTATAATGATTAAAGAAAAAAGCATTGGTTCTCTTATTGTCATATCGGCTCCAAGTGGGGCTGGCAAAGGCACAATTATCGAGAAATTACTTGAACATGATAATAAAAATAGATGGCTAAGTATTTCCACTACTTCGAGAAAGATACGAAGTAATGATATTCCAGGGGTAACTTATAATTTTGTTAGTAAGGAAGAATTTGAACAAAAAATAAAAGAAGGCTATTTTTTAGAATATACAAATTATGCGGGCAATTACTATGGGACTCCGAAAGAACATATCAGTGAAAAATTAAATAAGGGAATTGATGTTATTTTAGAAATTGAAATTGAAGGAGCCAATAATGTCAAAAAAATATTTCCCGAAGCCATTTGTATCTTTATTATGCCACCATCTTTAAAAGAACTTGTAAAAAGACTTAAAAAAAGAGGCACCGACACTGATGAAAAAATTATTGAAAGATTTAAAAAAGCTTATCAAGAAATAAACGAAGTTAAAAAATATAATTATGTGGTTGTTAATGATGAAATAGATGCAGCTGTTTCGAAAGTGGAAGCTATTATCAAAGCAGAAAAATGCCGGGTAGATAGAATTGAAGAAGTTTATTTAGATACTAAAGAAGAAGAAATTCATGAATTATTAATGGATGAAGAATTTATTAATGAAAAAATTAAAATAGACTAAAAGTAAGGCTTAAACCTTACTTTTTAAATGATAGTTCATAACTATTATCGATTAATTTAAATATTTTTTCTAAAGATACTCTTCCATCTAAAATAATACTAATCCAACTTTTTTTATTCATATGATAGCCTCGAAAAACAAGGTTATTATCAACAAGAGCATCAATTAAATCCTTTTGATATCTTAAATTGAGGACTTCAACAATTTCTTCTGAATCAGTTTCTAATCGGTTTCTTTTTATAGCCATCACTAAACCATACCACTTATTATTTTCTTTATTCCGCCAGATGGCATCCGTAGGTGTGTCCCATAAAAATTCTAATTCATCATGATATTTATCTTTAATATATAAAATAATTTTTTGGGTTTGATTACTTTTATAAACATCTTTATCTGTACAATTTAAAATAACATTTTGAATAACTTTAGCATATTCTTCTTTAACTTTACTCACAAAGTTACCATAAGCATCATCTATATCTCCTAAAATATATTCTTCTTTACTAGCATTATCTATTACTTTTGAAGTATAAGTATTATTAGTAATATTTATTATAACTTTGAAGTGATTATCTAAAATATTTTCTTCATAACAATAAGTTTTACCTTTTAAAGTAAAACCATATTCTTTTAATTTATCTTTTTTAATTTTAGTATCTTTAAAAAATTTCTCTAAATTACGCATAATAATCAATTTTTATTTTTTTAAAGATAAACCATCTTTAAAAGCATTACCAACTCTTTCACCTATTTTATAATAACCATGGGTAAATGGGTCATAACAAATAGCATTTAATTTAGATATGTCCACACTACCCTCATTCATAACATTTTCTAAAGCTGAAACATTAACAATTTTGCCCACTACTCCACAGCCATATTCTTTATCTTGATATTCGACAAATTCACATTCCATACAAATAGGAAATTCATTTACAATTGGAGCATCAACTAAATCAGATTTGGTAATAGTCAAATTACTATTTTTAAATTTTGAAGGAGTATTATTCCCTGAGACTACTCCAAAATAATCGGCTTCTTTAACATAAGAAGCAGAAGGTATGCTAACTGTAAAAGCTCCCCTTTCTTTAATATTTTTAACAGTCTTATGTGATTCTGTTAAATTTAAAGCAATATAATTACTTTCAAGCATCATTCCCCAAGCTGCATTCATAACATCGACTGTCCCATCTTCATTAAAAGTGGCAATCATTAATACAGGCATTGGAAATATAGCATCCGTATTTTTAAGATTTATTCTCATCATATTCACCTTTCTTAATTTAAGTATATCATTTTATTAAGCATCTTTAAATAATTTATTTAAAATTGGTTTTAAAAGTTCAATCAAAATAAAGGCAATAATGTTAATCAATAAAACATAAACAAATTCCATTAAATTAATTGAGGCTAAACCAAATATTTTCCCGAGCGGAGTAAAGAAAACAATAATTTGAACAATTAATAAAAATAAGATACCCATATTTAAATAATGATTACTAAATAAGCCTTTTTTAATTATTTCTTCATTTATAGAACGACAATTATAAGCAAAAATAAATTCATTGATAATAATACCTAATAAAGTTAAAGTTTGAGCTATTTCTTTACCTAAAGGTAAAATTCTATAAAAGATAAATAAACCTAAAGATGTTTCGATAATGACAGAAAGAATTAAAAACACCAAAAAATATTTAGTAAAAATAGGTTTATTTAAACCATTAGGTTTTCTTTTGATAATATCTTTAGATGGTCCTTCAAAGGCTAAAGTAATCGAAGGAATTGTATCAGCTACTAAATCAATATAAAGAATATGCAAAGCATTAATAATGGTATTACCGGTAAAGACTCCAAATAAAATGATAATAATTTCCGTTAAATTACTTGATAAATTATATAAAATATTGGCAATAACATTATCATAAATTCTTCTTCCCTCAATAATGGCCGTAACAATAGTATTAAAACTATCATCTAAAAGAATAATGTCAGAAACATCTTTCGTAACATCGGTTCCACTTTTACCCATACCTATACCAGCATGGGCTAGTTTTAAAGCCGGCGCATCATTAACTCCATCCCCACTCATGGCAACAACATTACCCAAATCTTGTAAAGCTTTAACAATTCTTAATTTATGTTCCGGACTAACTCTAGAAAACACTTTATATTTATTAATACATTCTTTTAACTCTTCATCACTTAGCTTATCAAGTAAATGAGCATTTAAACATTCCTTTTCATTATCACAAATACCTACTTCTTTAGCTACTCCAAAGGCTGTTTCTTTATTATCTCCCGTTAGCATAATAGGTTTAATCCCCGCTTCTTTACACATTTGAATAGCTTCTTTAACATTATTTCTTACAGGGTCTTTTAAACCAACAAGACCAACTAAAACCAAATTATTTTCTTCGGCCATATACTCTTCTTCTTTTAAATCTTTTTTAGATAATTTTTTATAAGCTAAAGCAATAACCTTTAAAGATTCATGAGCCATTTCTTTTTCCGCTTTTTTAAAGTTATTTTTTAATTCATCTGTTAAAGTTACTTCCATACTATCTATTAAAACTTTTTTGACTCTTTTTAAAATCGTTTCTAAACTTCCTTTAGTATATAAAATAACTTCTTCTTTATTACTATAAGCCACACTCATCATTTTACGATTCGAATCAAAAGGAATTTCACCTAACTTTTGATATTTAAATTCCGCTATCTTATTTTTAGATAAATATTCTTTTAAAGCCACATCAGCTGCATCCCCTGTATATTTTTTATTATTACCTAAAATAGCATTATTACATAAACTCATAATCTCTACTAATTTCGAATTATCCTGTAAATCTTTCGCTAAAATATTTTTTAAAGGGACATAAACTTTAATTACACGCATTTTATTTTCCGTTAGAGTTCCGGTCTTATCAGTACATATTATATTGGTAGCTCCTAGAGTTTCAATCGCCGCTAGATTACGGACAATTGTCTTTTTCTTAGCCATTTGTTTTACCCCAATAGTTAAAGTAGCGGTAATTGCAATGGGTAAGGATTCCGGAACACTCGCTACAATCATGGAAATACCTAACATAATAATACTTAAAAAATCGTAATGATTAATTAAGCCAAACACTAAAACAAAAATAACTAAAAAAGCCGCAATATAAGAAATTAACTTACTAACTTTTTGAATTTTTATTTGTAAAGGAGTTAGAACTTCTTCAGTCTCTTCTAATGATTGGGCTATTTTACCTAATTCCGTCTCCATACCTGTAGCAGTTACAATAGCCTCAGCTTTACCAAAGACTAATATAGTTCCCGAATAAAGCATATTTTTGCGTTCCGCTAAAGAAACCGAATTTTTTATAACTGTACTTTCTTTAGATACTGTCGCACTTTCTCCTGTTAAAAGAGATTCATCAGTCATCGCAAAATATTCTTTAATAATCCTGGCATCAGCCGGAATTTTATCACCACTTTCTAAAATAATATAATCTCCCACTACTAAATGTTTAGAATTTATTTTTTTATATTTATTGTCTCTTTTAACTGTTACATAATTTAAAGAATATTTTTTTAACTTTTCTAAAGCATCCGCAGCTTTAGATTCTTGTAAATAACCCATAAAGCAATTAATAAAACCCGTACCTAAAATAACTATGGGTTCTAAAAAATCCCCTTTGGTAATAATAGCATTTATTAAAGAAAGAATGCCAACAATTAAAAGTAAAATAATCATAACATTTTTAAATTGTTTTAAAAATAATTGTAATTTAGTCGGTTTATCTTTTTCTTTTAAAACATTTTTACCATTTACTTTTAATAATTTTTTAGCTTCTCTACTTTTTAAACCCTTATCACTAGTTTTAAATTCTTTATATATTTCTTCTATTTCACTTTGATATATTTCTTTCATTATGTCTCCTTATAATGTCATTTTTTCCTTTTAAATAATTTATCTTTAAGCATAAAATAAGTAATTAAAATAAAGCCTAATATTAGTATTAAAAAAAGATATTCTTTTTTAGTGATAGCATAGTAGATAAAAAAGCCTAAAAAACCCACCACAAATAATAAAAAACTAATTTTAAAAATATAGTTAAATACTTTAGCAATTTTATCTTTTTTTAAATAATAAAATAAAGCTTCTCCAAAGTTAGCTATCGCACAAATTAAAAATGGTAAAACTATAAGTCTTGATATTCCTTCATTTTGCCAAAAAGCAACCCATAATATTATTATCACTATAATACCCATGATAAGTCTTTGAATACTTACAGCTTTTCTTATTTTTTCATAATTTTCATTATTCATATAATCCCTATTTTATTATAACATAATAATTTTCAAATAAACTAAACATACTATTAAATAAAGAGTTTTTAATGACAAGATATGACAATAAAGATTAAAGATAATTGTTGGATGAAATAATTTGCCTTATAATTATATAGAATAGGAAGATGATTATGGAAAAAAGAAAAAAAGATATTGTTAAAATGCTTTTAAATCAAAACTTAGATGAAAAAAGTGAAGAAGAAATATTAGATTTATTAATTGATGAACCTATTTCCGTGGATGTCGATAAAGAAATTGATGAAAAAATGACTCTTGGTGATAAACTGGCCGATAAATTTTCGGAAATTGCCGGTAGTTGGACATTTATTATTCTATTTTGTTTATTTCTTATCTTTTGGGTAGTTTTAAATGTTTATATTTTAACTAAACCAATTGACCCTTACCCTTTTATTCTCTTAAATTTGCTTTTATCTTGTCTGGCGGCCTTACAAGCTCCCATTATTATGATGAGTCAAAATAGACAATCGAAAAAAGACACCATTAGAAATAAAAATGACTACCGAACTGATTTAAAAAGTGAACTAATTTTAGAAGAGTTAGATGATAAATTAGAAAGAATTATGATTAATCAATATAAAATATTAAAAAATTTGCAATCTGATAAAGAAGGAAAGAAAAAATAATTTAAACTAAAAAATACGTAAATCTTTAAGACTTACGTATTTTTTGTTACTTATTAAGCAACATAAATTGTTCTCTCACAAACCTTTATTAAATTGTATCACAAATTATATTTAACTAAAAGAGCAAAATTAGTTTTGGTGTAAAATATGGTCACCTTTAACTAATTCAAAATTTATTAAATCAGTACCATCTAAATTTTCTTTATACATCTCAACAGCCGTAATTTGACTATTATCATAAGTGGTATAGTAATAAATACCTTTATTCATATTACAGCAGGAACTATAAATAGTTATCTCATACTTATCTTCTCCCATATGAACACAACCTCTTTGTTGATAAACAGAATATAAAATATGGAAAAATTGATTAATACTTTCTAATTCACTATCATTAGATAAAGAATTCATTTTGGTGAATGTTGCTTTGACAAAACGCGATGCGGAAGATAAATCACCCGGTAAACCTAAAGCTCCCATACCTCTACTATAAGTATCAAATTCTAATTTTTTAGAAAAATTATTAACTGGAGGTTCAATAGATAAACTCATATAATTATTTAAATTAAACATTTGCATATCAAAGGTAGGATTATTAGTTAAAATGCCCACTGGATTATCATAAATCTTTAAACCATCCTTCACACTTTCAACAGTAATGGAACTTTCCTTATCAGCAATTAACCAATGTAAAGGAGAGGCTGGTAATTTATCACTAAAATTAATGTTAGCAATGTTAATCTTTTTTAATAATTCTTTTACTTCTTTAATATTAGCACAATTACCTAATACCCAAGGAATAAATTCAAAAGGAGCAATATTATCTTTATCTTCTTTTAATTCATGATAATAAGCATTCTTGGGGAAATTTAATCCCGCCATTCCTAAACCTTTTTCATTAATGGCATCATAATATAAAGGGTAATCTCCTTCAACATAAGCCATTCCAATTATGGCATAATGTTTATCTAGACTTTTTACTTTACGAAACTTTAAGGGGTAATTTCTTGGGGTTATAGTTACTGTTTCTTTATAAGAATATTCTAAATCTAAATTTCTACCAAAATAACTATCTTTTGTTTTATAGGTTATTGCAGTACACATATTCATCCTTCTTTCTTTTTATTTAGTAAAACCTTACTTTAAATATATTATTTACTTAATTATATAACATAATATAGATAATTGCCAAAATTTTTCTTCCATCTTTTAATATTACTTACACTTACCACCATGAGTAATAATATATTTTTTTAAAGTATTTAAAGATTTAAAAACCGTTTCTAAATCTCTTCCTGCATAATATGTTTCAGTGTTTCCTTCACTTTTATTTTTCTCTTCAAAATAAGCCTCGATTAAAAATGATTTATCTTCTTCTTGCGTTAAGGAAACATAAATGGTTTTATTATCTAATTTACATACATATTCATCTTGATAATAATTTTTTATTTTAAGAAAATAAATAGTTAAAAAAATTAAGGCAAATAAAATAAGAAAATATAAAGTAATAATAATTACTTTAGAAATTTTTAAATGCTTTTTAGTTAAATTTTCCGTATTAATTATTTTACTTTCTAAAATATTTTGAATATCATTATCTAATAATTCATCAATACTTACATTTAAAACTTTACTAAGTAATTTTAATTGTTCAGGATTAGGAGAGGCTCCATTTAATTCCCAATTAGATATTGTTTGTCTTGTTACATTTAATAAATTACCTAATTCTTCTTGCGAGTACCCTAACTTTTTTCTTAATTTTAATATCTTTTCATTTAACATATTATTTTCACCTCATAATAATTATAAATAATTATTATTAAGAAAGTCTACCAAATATATTAGGCAATTTGTCCATAAATTTTA
>CANQXB010000004.1 GCA_947627805.1 uncultured Bacilli bacterium | reverse complement strand
ATAATTTATTTCATTTTCATTTTTTATTGGTAATAAATATCTATAATGTGACCAACTCAATTGGTGGCACAGTGTGCCACCTTTTTGAAATGTTAAATAAAATTGACGAAAACGTTTTAGATTTGTAGAATCATAACCTTTACCATATTTTAAAGTAAAATCTTCCGACCATTTTTTAATTAATTCATTACCATATTTAGCTCTATCACTTCCACCTTGAGCCTCCACAATTAATTTACCAATTGTCCATTTAGATAATAATTCTTCTCTATTATTTTGCCTTTCTCTTACTCTCTTTTTTACTTCATACTTTTCAATAACTTCCGTTATTTGATTATAATATTGATTTAACAATTAGCTCATCTCCTTCTGTTAAGGACGTATTATAACAAAAGAAGTTTAAAAAAATTGTCGAATCTTGGTAAAAGCATTAATTTTTTATTAATAGTGTTTTTATAATGCACAAACATATCAATTGGGAACACAGTGCGTGCCCTTTTTAAAATATTAAAAAAAATTGAACTAATATAGTCCAATCTTATCTAGTTTTTCTTAATTGAATATGGTAAAGAATAATAAGTTGTAAACGATAAGGAATAAATCTCATTCCAAAAAGAGCTAATTTCATTTTAAGAGTAGGAATAATAAGCATTTTCTTTTGAAACATTTTATCAATAGCAAGTTTGGCCACATAAGCACTATTTATTCCTTTTACTTTAAATGTTCCTTTGGCTACTTGATTAAATTCCGTATTAACTGGTCCTGGGCATAAGCAAGAAATACTAACATGAGAATGTTCTTTTCTTAATTCTTCATTAATAGCCATAGTTAATTTAGCTAAATAATTTTTAGTGGCATAATAAGTACTGAGATTAGGGCCGGCCATAAAACCTGCTGAGGATGCAACATTTAAAATATAACCTTTATCTTTTTTTAAAAAATCTTGTAAAAATAATTTTGTTAAGATATGTGGTGCTTTAACATTTACATCCAGCATTTTTAATTCAGTATCTAAATCAGTTTTAGAAAATTTACCAAATAAACCAAAACCAGCATTATTAATTAAAATATCAATATTTTCTTTTTTAACTTCTTTATATAATTTATAAACATTATCTTCATTACTTAAATCTAAAGTAATTATTTGAGCCTTTTTTAATTCTTTTTGAATAGCAATTAATCTTTCTTTTCTTCTTCCTACTAAAATTAATTCAATGCCTAAAGAATTAAGATATCTAGCCATATCTAGGCCAATACCAGAAGTGGCTCCAGTTATAAGGGCTTTCATAATTTCGCATCTCCTTTTAGTTCAAATAATATATCTCTTAGTTCCATAGCTCTTTCAAAGTCTAAAGCCTTTGCAGCTTCTTTCATTTCTTCTTCAATTTTTTGAATAGTATTTATTGCTTCTTTCTTACTCATTTTCTTTTTCTTATCACCATTTTCAATATTGTTAGAAATCACTTCTTTGATTTCTTTGATAATTGTTCTAGGAGTTATACCATGCTCTTTATTATATTCTTCTTGAACTTTTCTTCTTCTTTCGGTTTCGGAAATAGCAATTTTCATAGCTTCACTAATAGTATCGGCATACATGATAACTTTGCCATTTTCGTTTCTTGCACATCTACCAATCGTTTGAATTAAACTGCGATCACTTCTTAAGAAACCTTGTTTATCAGCATCTAAAATACATATTAAACTAACCTCAGGAATATCGATACCTTCTCTTAAAAGGTTAATTCCTACCACCACATCATAAATACCCATTCTTAAATCATGAATAATTTTTAATCTTTCTAAAGTTTTAATTTCATTATGAAGATAAGCTACTTTAATATTCATTTCTTTTAAATAGTTTGTTAATTCTTCACTCATTCTAATGGTTAAAGTGGTAATTAAGACTCTTTCATTAACAGCTTTTCTTTTATTAATTTCTCCAATAATATCGTCAATTTGGCCCTTGGTTTCTCGAACTTCAATAATGGGGTCTAAAAGTCCTGTTGGTCTAATGATTTGTTCTACTACCTCATGATTAACTTTTTCTAGTTCATAGTCTCCAGGAGTTGCAGATACATAAATTGCATTTTTAATTTTACTTTCAAATTCCGGAAATTTAAGCGGTCTATTATCAAGGGCACTTGGAAGACGAAAACCATAATCCACTAAAGTTTGTTTTCGCATTCTATCACCATTATACATTCCTCTTACTTGAGGAAGGGTGACATGAGATTCATCAATAACCATTAAAAAATCATCGGGCATAAAGTCAATTAAACAAGTAGGAGTTACACCTTCTCCTCTTAAGGCCAGGTGTCTAGAATAGTTTTCCACCCCATTACAATAACCTGTTTCTCTTAACATTTCTAAATCATAATTGACTCTTTCTCTAAGTCTTTGTTCTTCAATAAATTTACCATTTTCATGGAAATATTTTAATCTTTCTTCTTTTTCTTCATCAATTCTTCTTATTGCTTCTTCTAATTTTTCAGGACTCGTCACAAAGTGCGAAGCTGGTGATATGGCAATGGATTTTTTACTTTCTTTAACCACTCCCGTTAAAGGGTCAAAGACGGTTATAGCATCAACCACGTCATCAAATAACTCAATTCTAATCCCAGATTCTTTTTCATTAACGGGCACAATATCGATAGAATTACCTCTTACTCTAAAAGTTCCGCGGTGAAAATCTAAATCACTTCTCTCATATGTCATATCGACTAGTTTGGTAATAATAGTATTTCGATTAATGGTATCTCCTAAATTTAAAACTAACATATTTTTTTCGTATTCTTCTTTTTCCCCAATACCATAGATGCATGATACGGAAGCAACTACAATTACATCCCGGTGATTAATTAAAGCACTAGTAGCTCGATGCCTTAACTCATCTATTTCATCATTAATGGAAGCATCTTTTTCAATATAAGTATCACTTGAAGGAACGTAAGCTTCGGGTTGATAATAATCATAGTAAGAAACAAAATATTCGACATGATTATTCGGAAATAACTCTTTAAACTCACTATAAAGTTGACCGGCTAAAGTTTTATTATGGGCTAAAACTAAAGTCGGTTTATTTACTTCTTTAATAACATTAGCAATGGTAAAAGTTTTACCTGTACCGGTGGCTCCGAGTAAAACTTGATGTTTTTTATTTTCATTTATACCTTCAACAAGTTTTTTAATAGCTTCTGGTTGGTCACCACTAGGTTTATATTTTGATACAAGTTCAAACATTTTTTTAACTCCTTTCATTAATTGGCATTATTTTATTAGTGAAACAAGAAAAAGACAATATGTTTATTATATTTTTTGCTTTTAAAATTGTTTATTTAGCTATTCATATAAAAATTTCTAGCTATTGATTACTTTTTATCACTTTTTCTACTTCATTTATTAATTGTTCTTTATCAGGTATGTAGTAGGTATAAGTTGAAGCAAAAATATTATTTGCTAAACCACCTAAAGCAAATTCTAAAGCAACTTGGTCTTTTTCAGCACAGAGTATGATACCAATAGGTTTACCATCGTCTTTTGAATTAATGACTTTTTCATAATAATTTAAATACATGTTCATTTGTCCTAAATTTTCTGCTTTTAGTTTATTCATTTTTAAATCTATTAAGACATATGATTTTAGAAATTTATTATAAAATACCATATCAACATAGTAATCAATGTTGTTAAGGGTTATTCTTTGTTGTGATCCGACAAACATAAAACCTTTGCCAAGTTCTAGTAAGAAATCTTCTATATGTCTAATTAATTTATATTCTAAATCTTTTTCTAAAAGAGGTTTGGGTTCTTTTATTCCTAAAAATTCAAAGACATAAGGTTGTTTAACAATATCACTAGGTTTACTCAAAATTTGTCCTTTTTTTGATAATTCTAAAACTTTTTCTTTATTAGCATTTTCATCGGAAAGTAAAAGTCTTTCAAATAAAGATGTATCTAATTGTCTTTGTAATTCTCTAACAGACCAATTAGAATTAATACATTCTTTTTCATAGAAGTTTCTTTTATCTTTGTCTTTAATAATCATTAATTCTACATAATGTGACCAACTTAGTTTTTCATTTATTTCATCAAAATTAGGATATGCTTTATAAAATATTCTCATATATTTTAAATTTGAAACAGAATAACCTTTTCCCAAATATTTAGTAAGTTCATCAGATAGTCCTTTCAAAACTTCTTTACCATATTCTAAACGATTATTATATTTATTTTCATTTGATACTATTATTCTACCAATATTCCAATATACATAAGTAATAGACTTATTTATTTTCTTTGCTAAATTTTCTTTAACTTCATTTACTAAATTTGTAATTTCTTGAATCATTTTTTCATTAGTTTTTTCTAGCATAATTGCTCCTTTCTAAATTGGCCAGACGCGTCTGACAAATTTGTTAATTTTCTTATCTAATATAATTTTACCATAAGATTATAATTCTAAATCATATTTTTAAAAAACTTAAATGAACACTAATGATGGTTATAAACTTACTTTATTCTTCTAGATGTTGTTAGTGTTATTTAGTTCAATTTTTAGAATTTAAAAGCACTAATAAGTTCAAAATAACAGGGCCTTTAAGAGTTCACTATAATAAGAAACATATTCCATGTGGTTGTTTGGAAGCAACTCTTTAACTCTTTAATGTTTTTAAACATTTATATTATACAACAAAATAAGGTTTTTATATATATTTCTCTAAAACTAAATATAATTAAGTGTAATAATAAAAAAATTGTCAAAAAAACGAGGCTATTTGCATAGCCTCAAAGAATAAAAAGGGGTTGACTAGTGTGATACTAGCACCAAAACGGATTTTTCCGAATTGGTAATTGCTATCTTAATCGATTTAAGGTAATTTGTCAATCATTTTTTACACTTTTTTACATATTTTTAGTCAAATATATTTATTCCTAAAATTGCTAATTTTAATTGAATTAAAAAAGAAATAATTGTATAATGAATTTGAAAGGAGATTATCTTATGTATTACTTCCCAGGAGCAGAAGAACAAATTACAAGTACCCCATCTTCAAGTTTAAGTATATGGGCTATTGTGGCATTTGTTATTGCTATTATTGGTGGCATTGTTTTATATTATTTATTTGTTAATTCTGATAAAAAAGTAAATAATAAATTCTTAGATATTTGTAAAAATTTCTTATCATTTAAAAAAATGTTAATCGAAGATATACTAAAGATTATTTATATTGTTTTAGCCATCTTTATTACTTTAGTTTCATTTGAAATGATAACAAGTAGTTTCTTTGGCTTTATTCTTACTTTAGTTTTTGGTAACTTAGTTTTAAGAGTTGTCTTTGAAAGCGCTTTGATACTTATTATGATTTGGAAAAATACAACCGAAATTAACAAAAAAATTAAATAATATAGGAAGTGTTAAAAAATTGGGGTTTTCTCAATTTTTTAAATTGAAGTAATTTATATTTAATTGTATAATTAATTTAGAGGTGAATGTATGAAAAATAATAAATCATCAATTATTAGTTCAATTGTCTTTTTAATTGTGGGCATTATGTTATTTATAAAACCTGATGCTGTCATTAAATTTGTATCATATCTATTTGGAGGTGTTATGCTTGCTATTGGAGCTTATCGAACATTAAGTTATTATATTCAAAATAAAAGAACGCAAGTAGTTAATCATAATGAACTGGCTTTTGGTATTACCGCCATGATACTTGGTATTCTTTTAATATTTTTAGCGAATACTATTGAATTCTTACTTCGTATTGTTGTAGGTGTTTGGGTCATTGGAGCTGGAATCGGAAAGATTATGCAAACATTCTATACGACAGATAGAACTAGTCGCTTTTATACTTTAATTGTTTTAGGGCTTGTTCTTATTGGTTTAGGATTATATACGGTTTTAGTATCTAATATACCTCTTAGTATAATGGGCTTATTTATGGTTATTTATGCTTTAATTGACCTTATTAGTTATGGTTTTTTAAATTATGAAGTTGACCAATTTCAAAAAGAAGTAAATAAAGCTATTGATACTGCTGAAGATATCATTGAAGGAGAAGTTGATGAGATTAAAGATGATATTGATGAGTTAGAAAAAAACAAAAGTAAAAAAGCAAAATCTAAAAAGAAAGAAAAGAAATAAGCTGTATTAAATAGCTTATTTTGTTAATAAGGAGGAATATGTTAAAGAAAATACTAGTACCTAAAGTTTATTTGCCACTTATTTATTTAATAATTGCTTTTGTTATTTATTTTATTATTAATAAAATTATAAGTAAGGCTTTAAATGTACGAAAAAAATCTAAAGTTTCGAGTTTACATCAAAAAAGAGAAACAACAATTGTTAATTTAATTAGAAGTATTGCTAAATACATCATTGCTATTTTTACTATTTTAGCCATTCTAGGAGTTTATGGCATAGAGACAACCAGTATTATTGCCTCTTTAGGAATTGCTGGCGCAATTATAGGTTTAGCTTTTCAAGACACTATTAAAAATTTATTATCAGGAATTGCAATTATTTTTGATAATCATTATATGCAAGGTGATGTAGTAACAATTAATGGCTTTCGAGGAGAAGTTATTGAATTAGGATTACAAACTACGAAAGTTCGCGCTTATAGTGGGGAAGTTTTAATAATTAATAATTCTTTGATAACAAGTGTTATCAATCATAGTATGTATAATAATTTACTATATATAGAATTTCCTGTTAGTAAAGAAGTTTCTTTAGAAACATTAGAAAATATTTTACATAAAGTTAATAAAAAATTACAAAATATAAAAGAAGTAAAAAAAGATATGGAACTTTTAGGTATTGAAAAAATTGATGGGAATAAATATTATTATAAAGTTTTAGTTGAATGTGCCTCCGAAAGTGAATTTAATGTTAAAAGAAAATTTATGGAATATTTAAAAGAAGGTTATGAAGAATTAAATATCTCGGTTCCAGGAGAATATTTAGAAATAAAAAATAGAAAGGAATAATTTATATGGAAAAAGTTAAAGTTTATTTTACAAAAGAATTAACTCCTAATGCTTTAGTGAGAATTTATGAAGCTTTAGGAAAAGAATTGAAAGGGAAAGTAGCGGTTAAAGTTCATTCAGGAGAAAGAGGAAATCAAAATTATTTAAGACCTGAATTTATGAAACCTATAATTGAACATGTAAAGGGAACAGTTGTAGAATGTAATACGGCTTATGAAGGGGCTAGAAACACAACTGAAAAACATTTAGAACTTTTAAAAGAACATGAATGGAGTAATTATTATAATGTTGATATTATGGATGGTGAAGGAGATATTACTTTAGATATACCTAATGGAAATGTTATTAAGAAAAATTATGTTGGTAAAAATTTATTAAATTATGATTCAATGTTAGTCCTTTCCCATTTTAAAGGACATCCAATGGGAGGCTTTGGAGGAGCTTTAAAACAATTATCTATTGGCATTGCTTCTTCGAAAGGGAAAAGATATATTCATTGTCATGGTAAAGAAAATGCTAGTTATGAAGATATGTTTACAGCTGAGCAAAATAAATTTTTAGAAGCGATGGCTGATGCAGCTTCTTCCGTAGTTAATCATTTTAAAGATAATATTGCTTATATTAATGTAATGGCTAATATGTCTGTTGATTGTGATTGTTGTGATGTGGCAGAAGACCCTTGTATGCAAGATATTGGTATTTTAGCTTCCACTGATCCAGTGGCCATTGATGAAGCTTGTATTGATTTAGTTAAAAATTCTAATGACCCAGGTCGTGAGCATTTAATGGAAAGAATTAATTCTAGAAATGGCTTACATACTATTGAAGCAGCCGAAAAATTAGGAATTGGTTCAAGAGAATACGAACTTATTGAAATTTAAAAGTGAATTAATTTTCACTTTTTTCTTTTGCTAGTTGTAAAAATAAAAAAGATAAACTATAATTAAAGAGAAATAAAAGTGATTAGGTGATTTAGATGCTTTTAGTTTTTATTTTAGGAATAATTATTTTAAGTATTTTCTATAAATTAAATGTTTTTAAAAATAAGTATTGGAAAACTTTTTTACGTTATGTTATATATTCTTTAATTATTGCTTCTTTATTAGAAGGAACCTTATTTAATTTTCGCCATTATGAATCTTTAATCTTTAAAAATGAAAAAGAACTTATAAATTATAATGTTTTTGGTATAACTTGTGATAATATATGTCATGTTACCGATAAAGAAAATGCTTATATTGAAATTTTTAATATTGATGAAAAAATATATAATCTTTATTTAGATATACAAAGTAAAGATAACTTATATTTAAAATATAGTCTTGATTTTACTGATGAAGCTAATCAACTTTATGCCGAAGGTGGTAGTAGATATTATATAAATAATATAAATGAAAGCCATTTTATTAGGATGCATACCTCTGGTAAGAGTGAAGTTTTAAGAATAAATATTTTAGAAGATAATAATAATTTTACGATTAATGAAATTAAGATAAATAAAGAAGTTCCAATGTTTATTAATAATTTAAGATTAATTTTAACCTTTATCTTTAGTTTATTTATTTTTATTATTAATCCTAAAAGTATTTTATATGAATTAAAATTTGATTTTAAAAAAGGTAAAACAATAACCATTGTTATTATAAGTATTTTAAGTCTTGTTTTATGTTCTAATACTCTTTTATGTTCTAAAAGCTATAATAATAATAAAACTAGTCAATATTCCCAATATAAAAATTTAGCTAAAGCTTTAAGTAAGGGCAATTTTTATTTAGATTTAAAAGTTAGTGATAAATTAAAAGATTTAGAAAATCCTTATGATATTAGTTATCGTGATAATTATTTAGAATCTACAAAAGATTATTATTGGGATTATGCCTATTATAATCAAAAATATTATTCTTATTTTGGAATAGTTCCTTGTTTACTTACTTATTTACCTTTTAGATTAATTACGCATAGTGAGCTACCTAATTATATTGCCATGTCTATTGCTTTAGTATTCTTACTAATTTCAGTTTATAAGTTTATGAAAACTTTAATTAAAAAATATTTTCCTAAAACAAGTTTTGTTTGGTATCAATTATTAAGTTTATTCTTATTAGTAACTTCGGGTTTATTTGTTTTTAGTGCGGAGCCAACTTTTTATAATTTACCCATTATTTTTGGGTTAAGTTTCTCTTATTTAGGTTTATCTTTTTGGCTTAAAAGTACTAATTCTAAAAAGTTAAATAGTAAATATTTAGCCATAGGTAGTTTATGTATGGCTTTGGTAGCGGGGTGTCGTCCTCAACTATTGGTTGGTTCTTTTTTGGGAATACCAATATTTTGGGATTATGTTTTTAAAAAAAGAGAATTATTTTCTCAAAACAGTATAAAAGAAACATTATGTTTATGTCTTCCATTTTTCTTTGTGGCCACATTCATTATGTATTATAATTATGCAAGATTTGGTAGTGTCTTTGATTTTGGAGCTAACTATAATTTAACGACCAATGATATGACAAGAAGAGGTTTTCATTTTGATAGAGTGTTCTTAGGTTTATATTATTTCCTTTTTGCTCCATCAAGAATATCTTTATTATTTCCTTTTATTATGAGTGATGAAGTCGTAACATCTTACGTCGGAGTAACTATTTTTGAAAATATGTATGGTGGTTTCTTATTTATTAATTTAATAGCTTTACTAGGATTATGTTTTTTCAAATTTAAAAAAGTAATTAATAATAAATTATTATTTAATATGTGTTTAACTTTAGTTATAAGTGCTATTTTAGTTATTCTCGCGGACACGCAAATGGCAGGAATTTTACCAAGATATCTTGCCGATTTTGGCTGGTTACTTTCATTAAGTACAATTATTGTGATACTATCTTTAGTAAATAGTAAAAATTTAAAATTAGATTATAAAAAGTTAATTATTACTTTTATTGTGCTTAGTTTAGTATATAATTTCTTAACCATATTCTTAAATAAAGAATCATTTAATAATAGTTTAATTAATTTAATTTATTATAAAATGTATTATCTATTTATGTTTTGGCTATAATATTTAAATTTAAAAAGGAGGATTTGTTCCTACTTTTCTTCACTTTGATATAATTTTTTATAAATACTAGATTTTTGCATTAATTCTTTATGAGTTCCTTTATCATTTACTTCTCCATCTAAAATTACATAAATAACATCGGCATCTTTAATGGTAGATAAACGATGGGCCACAATGATAATGGTATGCTCATGAACTAACTCATCAATAACTTTTTTAATATAGTTTTGCGATTCATTATCTAAAGCCGAAGTAGCTTCATCAAATAAGATTATTTTACTCCTTTTAGCTAAGGCTCTGGCAATAGCTAGTCGTTGTTTTTGACCTCCGGATAAGTTAACGCCACCTTCACCCAATATAGTGTTATATTTTTTAGGAAGAGACATTATATAATCATCAATGTAGGCCATTTGACAATACTTTCTTATTTCTTTAAGAGTAATATTTTCATTTAAAAGTTTAAAATTTTCTTTAATGGTATTATTAAATAAGAAAGGGTCTTGTCTAATAATGGAAATATTTTGTCTTAAACTTTCTTCAGTTAGTTCTTCAATATTTACGCCATCAATGGTAATGGAACCTTTACTTACATCAAAAACTCTTGTTAAAAGATTAAAAATAGTTGTTTTACCTTGACCACTTTTTCCGACAATACCAATTTTTTGGTGCGGTTCAAAAGTAATGTTAAAATGTTTTAAAGTATCTTTTTCATCTGGGTAACTGAAAGAAACATTATTAAACTTAATAATTCCTTTGGGATTATCTAAAGTAACATTACCAAATTGAACATCACTAAATAATTCATTTTCTAAAATTTCATTAATTCTTTTAACGGATACTTTGGTTTCATTATAAGTTCTTGTAAATGAAGTAATGTTTTCAATAATCCAAGTATAACGATAAATATAATAAGTCATAGCCACAAAGAAAGTAAGACTCACGGAACCTTTATAAAGTAAAATAGCTGAGGTGATAAAAACACCAACTTCTAAAATACTTTTTAAAGAATTACTAATTAAATCATAGCACATATATAAATCAATTTCTTTATTAGATTTTTCTAATTGTTTAGTAATTAAAGTAGTTAAATTTTTAAATAAATTATTTTTAATGCCTAAAGTTTTAATCTCTCTAATGCCTCTTACAGACTCATTAATTTGGGTAATAGCCACATCATTTAATTGTTTCTTTTCTTTATTAATTTTTTCAAGTAAAGGATGAAATAATTTAACAAATAGGCCAAAAATAATGATGAAGATAATAATTTCGAAAGCTACAATATAAGAATTAAAAAAGATATAAATTAAAATGATAAAAGAAGCTAGAAAATTCGAAGCTAGATACAAAAGTTGGTCAAAGGAATTAATAATAACTTGGCTATCACTGGTAATACGATTGATAAATTCGCCACTAGATTTCTTTTCAAAAGCATAAGCGGGTAAGGCTAAAGTTTTTTCATAAGTAAGATAGGCAATTTTTCTTGATATTTGAACTTCGGTTTTAGATAACTTCGCAGTCGAAAGTTTATTTAAAGAATTAAAGAATAATTCAGAAAATAAATAGATAAGTAAAATTAAAATGGCATTTTTAAGATTAAGTTTGGTAATTTCCTCTAATGCTTTACCATTTAAAATACCCACAAGCATGGAAGAAAAACTACAAAAAATAATTCCTAAAGAAGAGATAATAATTTTAATTTTATATTCTTTAGCTACATTTAATATTGTTTTAAATCCTTTTAACTTCTTCATAAATTTTCCTACTTTTCTATAAGTTATTTTATCAAATAATAGAAAATAAATAAACAAAAAGAAGAAGTTATGATATAATTTATTTAGAGTAATATCTTTAGGAGGGTTTTATGTTAAAGGAAGTCAAAATTGAATTAACTAACAGGTGTATGCGTAATTGCCTTCATTGTTCTAGTCGAGCCACAAATGATAAAAAGTTTATAAAGGAACTTGCTTTTGATGATGTGGTTAGAATTATTTTTGAAGCAAAAGAAATGGGGGCTGAAAGTATTGTTTTTACGGGTGGCGAACCTTTAATGTATAAAGATTTAGATTTACTTATCAGTTTAGCAAGTAGTTTAGATTTAAAAACTACCATTTATACTTTTGCTTATAAAACTAAAGAAAATCTAAGAAAATATCGTCATTTAATTAAAGATGGTTTAAATAAAATAATTTATTCTCTTTCTGATACTCTTTCTTTAGAAGAAGACCCATCCCTGTATACTAATGAAGAATTTTTTGATAAAGTTTTTAAAGATAATAATGGTAAGTTAGGCTTTCATTATGCTTTAAGTAAAGATTCTTTTAACAATTTTAGTAAGGTTTTAAATTATACAATAGATACTTTTAAAGATAAACCTTACTTTGATAAAATTAGTATTTTAAGATTTGTTCCTCATGGTAAAGGAACTATGGATATGGATTTAAATAAGAAAGAACTTTTAGAGTTAAAGAAATTTTATTTAAGTAATATATATCAAGATAAAATAAGACTAGGTTCACCTTGGAATATTTTAGGTATTTCGAATAGTCCTTGTGTTATTGCGGATGAAATAATGATTATTGGTTTTGATGGGGTAGCTTACCCTTGTGACTCGGTTAAATATTTTAAAGATTTAGGAGTAAGTGGTAATATTAAAGAACATAGTTTATTAGAATTATATAATTCTTCTTATTTTACCAGTTTAAGAGAGGTTCAAACTAGTTGTCAAGGATGTGCCGATTATTCTATTTGTAAGGGTGGTTGTTTAGGTCAAAAAATAATTGCTAGTCATGATAAATCATTAAAAAGAATAATAAAGGGAAAAGACCCAAAATGTATGAGGTAAAATGAAAGTAAGAGAGGAAGTTTATAATTTATATTGGTATTTTGCGTGTGAAAGACAAAATATCTTTTGGAAAAAATTAAAAGGGGAGGTGTCCCCTTGGACTGATGACCCCATTTTAAAAGAATATAAATTTTGTAATAGTTATCGGGTAAATGATAGAGTTAGTCAATATTTACTTAAAAATGTCATTTATAATGGAAAGAAATATCGTAATGAAGATATGTTATTTCGAATTATTTTATTTAAATTATTTAATAAAGAAAGTACTTGGGAATTATTAATAAGTCATTTTAAAGATTTAACTTTAGAAAATTTTAAAATGGAAGAATATTCTAAAGTTTTAACTAAAGCAAAGAATGAAGGAATTAAACTATATAATGATGCCTATATTAGTTGTGCAAATAAAGCTTTTGGTTATAACTATAAACATGATAATCATTTAGCTTTACTGCATAAAATGTTTTTAGAAGATTTTGTCCAAAATAAAATAATTAAAAGTAAAAGTATGGAAGAAGCTTTTAATATTTTAAGAAGTTACCCTTTAATAGGTGATTTTATGGCTTATCAATTAGTAACCGATATTAATTATAGTGAAGTAGTGGACTTTAGAGAAGATGAATTTACGGTAGCGGGTCCTGGTTCTATAAGAGGCATAAAAAAGTGTTTTACCAGTAGAGATGGTTTAAGTTATGAAGATATTATTCGTTATATGTATGAACATCAAGAGCAAGAATTTAAAAGATTAGGGCTTAATTTTAAAAGAATAGGTGCTCGTCCTTTGGAACTTATTGATTGCCAAAATATTTTTTGTGAACTTGATAAATATTGTCGGGTAAAGTTACCTAATTTAAAATCTAATCGCGTTAAGATTAAAAAGAAATATGTTCCCAAAGAAGATAAGATAGATTATATGTACCCGCCAAAGTGGCATGTAAATTTGAGGTAAATGATGAAGATAAATATTAAAAATGGGGCCGTAACTTTAGGGATTAATACGGTTTTAGAAGAAATAAATATTGATATAAATGACCATGATAAAATAGCCATTGTCGGAAGAAATGGAGCCGGAAAAACAACTCTTTTAAGGGCCATCATTAATCCTTCGATGTTAGAAAAAGGTCTTGGTGAAGATGATTTTAATGTTACCATTATGGGTAAATTTAAAATTGGTTATTTAGAACAAATAACATTTTCAAATGAAAATATTTCTTTAATTGAAGAAATTAAAAAAGTATTTAGCGATTTAATAAATATGGAAAATAGAATTAATAATTTAGTCGAAGAAATGAATACAAATAATTCTTCCAAGATTATCGAAGAATATACGGAACTAGTAGAAAACTATAAATTACAAGGTGGTTATTCTTATCAAAAAGAATATGAATCTTTATTAAAAAAATTTGGTTTTAATGAGGAAGATAAAGAAAAAATGCTAAAAGAGTTTTCGGGTGGAGAAAGAACGAAAATTGCTTTTATTAAATTATTACTTTCAAAACCTGATTTATTAATTTTAGATGAGCCCACTAACCATTTAGATATTAAAACAATTGAAGCCCTAGAAGATTACCTAAAAGATTACCCTAAGACTTTAATTATTGTTTCGCATGATAGAATGTTTTTAGATAATATAGTCGATACCGTTTATGAAATAGATTATGGGAAAACTTATAAATATAAAGGTAATTATAGTAATTATGAAAAAGAGAAAAAGTTAAGATATGAAAAAACTTTAAAAGATTATGAATTTCAACAAAAAGAAATAAAAAGATTAAGAAGTATCTATGAAAGATTTAGATTTAAGCCTACTAAAGCGAAGATGGCCTTAAGTAAATTAAAACAAATTGAAAGAATGGATTTAATTGAAAAGCCAAGGAAAGAAGATTTAAAAACTTTTCAAACTAATTTAAAAGAAATACCTAAATCTAGTCAAATGGTTATGAATTTAAAAGATTTAACAATTGGTTATGATAAAGAACTAGCTACTTTAAATTTAGAAATCTTAAGAGGGGAAAAACTAGCTATAATTGGCGAAAATGGGATTGGTAAATCAACTTTAATTAAAACAATGGCGGGATTAATAAAACCTTTAAAGGGGGATATTTTGTATGGCACTAATTTAAATATTGGCTATTTTGACCAAAATCTGGCGATGCAAAGTAATGATAATACGGTTATTGAAGAATTTAGAAGCGAACTATCTGATTTATCTTATGAAGAAGCGAGAAAAGCTTTAGGCTCTTTTCTCTTTAAAGATACGGATGTCGATAAGAAGATAAATGTTTTAAGTGGTGGTGAAAAAGTTCGCTTACAATTATGTAAAATTTTATATCATAAACCGAATGTTTTAATCTTAGATGAACCCACTAATCATATGGACATTATTGGGAAAGAACATTTAGAAGATATATTAAAAGATTACCCTGGAACTTTAATTTTTGTCACGCATGATAGGTATTTAGTGAATAAAGTAGCTACTAGTGTTTTGGCTTTGGAATCTAATAAAGTAAAATACTACCCTTATGGTTATCAAGAATATTTAGAAAAAAGAGAAGTTCAAGAAGAAAAGGAAAAACTAAAAAAAGAAAAGGTAAAAGTAAATTCATATAACTTAAATAAAGAACTAAAACAAGTAGAGAAAGAAATAACTAAAAATGAAAAAGAATTAAATGAGTTAAAAATGAAAATTTATGATGAAGAAGTTTATTCTAATAATAAAAAATTACAAGAAGTAAATGAACAAATTGCTAATTTAACTAAAGAATTAGAAGATTTAAATAAAACTTGGGAAGAAATTATAAATAAAATGGAGATTTAAAATTAGGAAATATTATGCTAATATATTAAATGTTGGTGATTATATGCAAAATGATACAATAGAAAAAATAACTGATTTTATATTTATTGGAAAAGATATAGAAGAATTAGATTTTTATAATTTAGTTATTGTTTTAGGAAATAATTTTTATGAAGAAACAGCAGAATGTTTAAGTAATTTAGTAAAATTTAATAAAGTAGATAATTCTTCAACTATAATTATTTCTGGTAAAAAAGGAAGCTTAAATAAAGATTTAGAGAGTACAGAAGCAGAAATTATTTATCAAAATTTTTTAAAGTATAATTTAAATATACCTTGTTTATTAGAGTGTAATGCTACCAATACTAAAGAAAATCTATTATTTAGTTTAAAATATATAAAAGATATAAATATTTATCGAAAAATATTATTAGTATGTAAATCTTTATTAGCTAGAAGAGCCATGATGTGTGCTTATAACTTGGACTATCCCATTGAAAAATTAGATATTGTGGGAGTGGAAAGAGATATAACAAAAGATAATTGGTTTACTGATGCTTACTCCCGCAAAAGAGTATTAGCGGAATTAGAAAGAATTAGTAAGTATACTGAAAAAGGAGATTTAAAGTTATAAGATTTTGTGTTATTATAAGTAAGTGGTGATAGTATGAAAATTGGAATACCAAGAGCTTTTTTATATTATAAATACCATGTTTTATGGGAAACATTTTTTGATGAACTCGGAATTGAATATATTGTAAGCCCTAAAACTAATAAAGATATTTTAAAAAGAGGGGAAATGCATGCCATGGATGAATCATGCTTATCAAGTAAAATATTTACAGGGCATGTGGATTATTTAATTGATAAATGTGATTATATTTTTATTCCAAGAGTAGCTTCTTTAGGAGCTCATAAAGATATTGTTTGTTCAAAGTTTCAAGCGATTTATGATGTTATTAATAATATTTATAGAGAAAAGAATTTAAAAATATTATATTATAGTATTGATATTTTAAATAAAGATACTGAATTAAAAGCCTTTCTTAATATGGGAAAGTTTTTAGGTAAGAAAAAAGTCCAAGTCTTAAAGGCTTATTATATAGCAAAACAAGCGGAAAAGACCGCGAAAATGATTGAAATTAATAATCAAAATAATTTACTTAAAAATGATAAATTGAAAATATTAATTGTTTCGCATCCTTATAATATTTATGATGAATATGTCGGAAGACCGATTATTGATACTTTAAAAGACTTGGGTAGTGAACCAATTTTAGCTTGTGTAGTTGATGAGAAAAAAGCTAAAGAAAAATCGAAAAAAATAAGTGCTACTTTGCCTTGGACTTTTAATAAAGAATTAGTTGGAGCTATTTCCTTATATTTTGATAAAATTGATGGAATTATTTTAGCCTCTTCTTTTCCTTGTGGACCAGATTCTTTAGTTAATGAAATGATAATAAGAAAAATAAAAGGTAAACCTATTATTAATTTAGTATTAGATGGCCAAGAAGGAACAGCCGGGTTAGAAACGAGACTCGAAAGTTTTGTCGATATTTTAAATTTACAAAAAGAAGGTGGCATTCATGAGTAAGATAAAAGTTAATTTTCCGCGCTTTGGTTCTTATAATGTTGTGGTAAGACATATTATGGTTAATGGCTTAGGAGTTGATTATATTGATTCGCCACCAATTACGAAAAAGACTTTAGAGATTGGAGCTAAATACTCTCCTGATTTTGTTTGTACTCCTTTTAAATATCAATTAGGAGGTTATATTGAAGCTATTGAAGCCGGTGCCAATACTTTAATTCAAGTGGGTGGAGCATGTCGGCTTAATTACTATGGAGAATTGCATGAACAAATTTTAAAAGATTTAGGTTATGAGGTAACATTTGTTAATATGGCTAATGCTGATTTTTCGAAACCTTTAACTTTTTATGAAGAATTTAAAAAAATTAAACCAAGTGTTAATTTAAAAAAAATAACAAGTGCGGTCTTACTTGCCGTTAAAATGGTTGAAGTTATCGATAAAGTCGAA
Source organism: uncultured Bacilli bacterium (assembly GCA_947627805.1). GTDB lineage: Bacteria > Bacillota_I > Bacilli_A > RF39 > UBA660 > SIG200. The sequence continues at coordinate 16,731 of CANQXB010000004.1, read as the reverse complement.
GATTATATTAGAGAAAATGTCGGTTTTGAGGTTGTTGATGGTACTTTTGATAAATTACATAAAGAGTTTTTAGAAGATTTAAAAGAAGTTAATGATAAAAAAGAGTTAAATTTAATTTCTAAACTTTATATGAGTAAACTTAAAAGAGTTGAAATTAACAAACCGAAAAATCCTTTAAGAGTAGGAATAGTTGGGGAATACTATACGATAATGGATGAATATAGTAATCATTATATGGAGAAGGAACTCGCTAAAAAAGGCATTATTATTGAAAGATGGATGAATGTATCTAATAGTATTTTTCATAATTATGTAAAAGAAATTAAACAAAGTATTAAAAATTATGCCAAATATGATATGGGAGCTACTTCCATGTATACCATAAAAAAAGCTTTAGATTATGCGAAAGATAATTATGATGGTATCATTCATGTTAAAAGTTTTGGGTGTACTCCGGAAATTGATACCATGCCGGTTTTAGAAAGAATTAGTGAAGATTATAAGATACCGATTATTTATTTTAGTTTTGATACCCAAACGAGTGATGTGGGAATAAATACACGAATTGAAGCTTTCTATGATATGATTATGATGCGAAAGGAGCAAAAGATAAAATGAAAAAAGCCTATATGGGAGTAGATATTGGATCAATATCTACTAAAGGAATAATAATAGATGAAGATAATAAAATTTTGGCTAGTGAATATATTTGGACCGAAGGAGACCCCATCGGAGCCGTTAAAAGATTAATAAGTATTTTAAAAGGTCAATTTAATGAAAGAAAATATAAAGTAGTGGGAGTAGGAACGACAGGGTCAGCTCGTAAATTAATTGGGGTCATCCTAGGAGCTAACATTGTTAAAAATGAAATAACGGCTCATGCGATTGGAACTTTATCTTTATACCCTGATGTCCATACAATTTTTGAAATTGGAGGCCAAGATTCCAAAATAATTATTATTGACCATGGTATCGTGACGGATTATGCTATGAATACTTTATGTGCTGCCGGAACAGGTTCATTTTTATCTAGTCAATCGAAAAGATTGGGACTTGAAGTTGAAGAATTTGGCGAAATGGCTTTAAAGAGTAAAAATCCCACTAATATTGCGGCCCGTTGTACCGTTTTTGCTGAAAGTGATTTAGTTCATAAAGCCCAAATTGGTCATAAAAAAGAAGATATAATTGCGGGACTTTGTAAGGCTGTTGTTAATAACTATTTAAATAATGTTGGTAAAGGTAAAAAGATTAGTGCGCCAATCGTCTTCCAAGGCGGAGTATCTAAAAATGTCGGGGTTATTAAAGCCTTTGAAGAAGCTACTGGGGAAAAAATTATCGTGGACCCTAATTCCCATTTAATGGGAGCTCTAGGAGTAGCCATCCTATCTAAAAAAGCTCCCGAGGTAAGTTTTGATTTTAATATTGAAGATGTTACTTTTGAAACTAAAGGTATTGAATGCAAAGGATGTGCCAATAATTGCGAGCGAATTTGCGTTTATAAAGATGGCGAACTTATTGATGCCTGGGGTAATAAGTGTGATAAAGGGGCTATTAAAGTTAAAGCGAAAGTTTAGAAATATGTATAATATTTCTTTTTTTCTTGACCTTAACCCAAGGTAATAGTTTATATTAAGGTTAGAAAGGAGATAATATGCTTATTAATGAAGTTGAAAATATCGTGGGATTATCTAAAAAAAGTATTCGGTTTTATGAAGATAATCATTTACTAAATCCGAAAAGAAAAGATAATGACTACCGGTATTATGATGAAGAAGACATAAAGAAATTAAAAATTATTAAATTTTTAAGAGAACTAGATGTACCCATTAAAGAATTAAGAGAATTAAATGAAGGAAAAATATCTTTAAAAGATTGTTTAAATAATCGGATTCAAAAAATTGATAGTTTAAAATTAAATTTTGATAAAGTAAAAGAAATGTGCCAAGAAATAATTAAAGATGATGTTACTTATGAAAATTTAAATATTGAAAAATATTTTAAAGAAATAAATATATTAAATAAAAAGGAGCGATTTACAATGAATAGGGAGTTACCTAGTAAAGGAAAAAGAATCGGCGGAGCCATTCTTGCCAGTTTAATTTTTAGTGGTATTTTTATCTTTTTGATTGGTCTTATTTGTTATTTTCAAATTACGGAAGTTGAAAAGTGTCCATGGCCATTATTTTGGTTTTTAATGTTAATTCTTGGTTTACCAGTTGGAGCCGTTTTAATTAATTTAATTAAAAGAATTAAAGAAATTTTAGGAGGTGAAGAAGATGAAGCTAGTAAATATTGATTATTTACCAGGAGAAGAAATTGAAGAAGTTTTAGGACTTGTTAAAGGACAAATTGTGCAATCCAAAAATATTGGAAGAGATTTTATGGCCGGGCTTAAAACTATTGTCGGTGGTGAAATTGCAAGTTACACCGATATGATAAGTTTAGCGAGAAAAATGGCTACTAAAAGAATGGTTGATGAAGCCGAAAGTTTGGGCGCTGATGCCGTTATTAATATTAGGTATGGTTCTTCCGCTGTTATGGGTGGCGCTGCTGAAATTATTGTTTATGGTACGGCGGTTAAATTAAAAAAGAAATAAAAAGACTTTATAAATTTAAATAGATAGATTATAATGGTTATAGGTGATAACATGAAAAAATTAATCTATCTATTTTTATTTTTGACGATATTTACTTTTGGCTGTGCTAAAAAAGATTTAACAAATGGCGAAATCGAAAATATCAAATATACAGAAACGGAAGAAGTAACTAATTATGTAAAAATGGTTACTAATAAAGATAAAGTAGTAATTATGGAGTTATATCTGGATATTGCTCCTGAAACGGTGGCTAATTTTCAAAAGTTAGTAAAAGAAAAATTTTATGATGGCTTAATTTTTCATCGGGTAATTGCGGATTTTATGGTGCAAACGGGAGATCCTCTTGGCAATGGTACTGGGGGAAGTGAAGATTCTATTAAAGGGGAATTTGCTCAAAATGGTTTTGAAAACAATTTAAAACATGAAGAAGGAATAATATCGATGGCAAGACAAGAAAAAGATTTTAACAGTGCTTCTAGTCAATTCTTTATTTGTGTTAATGATAATGATAGTATTGGCTATTTAGATGGGGCTTATGCCGCCTTTGGTAAAGTAATCGCAGGTTATAAAAACATCTTAGAAATATCTAAAGTAAGAACTGATGATTATGACAAACCAATTGTTACCCAAAGCATTAAAACAATGCGTTTTGTAAATGTTGAAAAATAAATATAATTAGGAGGTTTTATGGAGAATTATTTTGATTTTATAATTTTTTTAGCATTTGAAAGATATTACGATTATGAAGATAAAAGGTCTTTAACTTTTGAAGAATTACATAATTATCGTCTTGCTCTAATTCAAGAACATATTGATTATCACAGTCGTTTTAAGGAATATGATGATGAATATTTCCCAGAATTACTTAAAGAATTTCATAATTATGGACTTAATATATCTTTAGAAGAAGAAAGAAAAAACTTTGAAAATTTTTTAATTAATTATGACGAATATTTTACTTATGATAATGAAAGAATTTATATAAAAGAAGATGTTGATATGGAATCATTTGGGGATGTGAAATTTAATCTTCCTTTTTATGAAGATCCTTATAATCAGTTAATATGTGGCGAATTAATAGGTTTTAGTAAACATTTAAAACCTATGGATGCTTTGCATGCTACGAAAATTAAGAATGAAGTTTTAAAACTTATAGAAGTAGAAAAAATATTAGAAAAATATTACTATGAATATAAAATTATTAAAAATAGTCCTAATATAGAAACTATTTCTAAGTTTATTGTTAACACTTTAACTAAAATAGGAAATTCTTCTTATGTGAAAATTAGATGTTATGATACTATCATTAGATGTTTAGGATTGTTAAATGATGATGACGATTATGACTTACTTAGTGAAGATATTATAAAAGATAAATTTTGTGAGTTACATGAGAAAAAATTAGAGTATTTATTAGAAAATAGTTTTTATGATGCTATTTTTGGTACTAAATCAATTGCTTGTGATAAGTTACTTATGGATATACAAGGCCTATTTGAATATAAAAAATTTGCAAAAGCCCAAAACAGTAATGATGATGAAGAATTATCCGAAGAAGATTATGGCTCTTGTTTAGCAGAACCAATTTTCCCTGATGAATTTTTAGAAGAAATGGAAGAAATAGAAGAAAAAATGGCGGCTTATCATGATGATTTTGAAGATGAAGTAGAAGATGATGACGAAGAAGACGAAGATGATGAAGAGGAAGAAATTAGTGAAATAGAAGAGGTCATCGAATTATTTAAGTTTTATTTAGCTAATCAAAATATTACTCGCGCCTTTTATTTAAGATATATTCTTTTAGCGCATTATCTTATAAATAAATATGGAAATAATGAAGAATTAGAAAATGTTAAAGTTAGATTATTATTTTTATTAGATAACTATGGCGAAAGTTTAACCGAAGAAAAGAATTTTCTTAAAGTATTAGAAAGTGTTCCTTTAGATAAATTTACCAAAGATGATTTTGAGGATTTCTATATGGTAGCAAGAGTATTTTTAGTAGAAATATTAAAGGGATATGCAGAAGTAGATATCTTAAAGAAATTAATGTATATTTCTACTTATTATCTATTAACTAAAGATATTGTTATAGATAGAATTTTAACTAAATATCAAAATACGGAAATAGGTAAGAAAGTCAAAAAAGTAATTTATAATAATGATTATAGTGATTTTATTGAAAAAGATAAAAAATTAATTAAAGAAAAGTAAGGAGGGTTTTATGTTAAATAAAGATGGAATAAAAAAAGCTTTTCCTCAAGATATTTATGTGGATGATTATGAAAATAAAATTGGGGAAAATTATATTGAAGTAACTTTAGGTGATACTTTAAAAGTCTATGATGCTCCTTTTTTAGATGTGCAAAATCCGAGCCCCACTAAGGTTATTAAAATACCTAATGAAGGTCTTATGTTAGAGCCTAATAAACTTTATTTAGGCAGAACTAATGAATATACCAAAACATATGGTTATGTTCCTCTTTTATCAGGAATTACCGAACTTGCTAGTTTAGGTGTCGAAATTCATATAACTGCCGGTTTTGGTGATAATGGTTTTGAAGGGACTTGGACTTTAGAAATTATTTGTGCTAATCCGACGATTGCATACCCCAATATTCCTATTGGAAGAATCTATTATTACCCTTTAATTGGAAGTGGCAAAAATGTTTATCGGGGTAAATATTTTAGACAAATTGAAGCTACGGAATCAAGAATGGCCAAAGAATATGGTAAGGGAAGAACATTAGAAAAGGATGGTTTTCATGCTCACAAGTAAAGAAATAAAAAACCAAATAGAATCTGGAAATATTAAAATTACTAATATGTTAGAGAATGCTTTAGATAAACCGAATAGTTGTCTTATTTCTTTAAGTGATGAATTATATTTTTATGATTATATGATTGTTGATACTAAAGAAAGTTATGAATATCAAGAAGAAGTATTTAAAGGAACTATTAATAAATTAAGAAAAACACACATTCCTCAAACGGGTTTTCTTTTGGAACCTCATAAGGTCTATTTAGCTAAGACTAATGAGCATATTAAAACAAATGGTTATATTCCTGTTATGCATGGAAGAACTTCTTTATCATTACTAGGACTAAGTATTGAACTAACGAGTGGTTATGGTACGGATAATTATGATGGACCATTTTTACTTAGTATAATTTGTACGAAACCAACAATAATTTATCCCAATATTGAAGTGGGTAATCTAACATTTTTTAAAAGTTTAGATGAGACTAGCCAAGAAATTGGCATGCTTAGTGGCGATGAAATAAAGAAAAGAATGACTACGGGTGATATCGTTATTAATCCCGATAATAAAATCTTAATTAATCCTAATTCCGTTAATTTAAGTTTAAATCCGAAAATGGGTTATTATACAGATCCTGTTTTAGATATCAAAAAAGAAAATAAAGTAGAATATTTTAATATTGGTGATGAAGGAGTTATTTTATACCCTGATAAAACTTATTTAGGAAGAACTAATGAATGGACCGAAACTAATAATTTAATTCCGATGATAAGTGGTCGTAGTTCTTTAGGAAGATTAGGTTATCATGTTCATTGTTCAGGGGGTATGGGGTCAATTGGCTATAAAGGGTATTTTCATTTAGGAATTAGAACAACTCTTCCTCTTCGAGTTTATAAAGATATGTTAACTTGTCAAATTTATTATTTTACTCCTGAAGGAGAAATAGCTAAAACATATGAAGGAAGTATGCAAAATTTAACAAATGAAAAATTAGGGAGTCTTTCTTATAAATTAATTAAAAAATAAGTATAATAATTAAAGATTTGTTTATACTACTAATGTAGAGGAAAGAATCTCTACATTGTAAAGGCACTTGGGTAATGGTGCCTTTTTCATATAATATTTTAATTTAGACTTGCAAAGAATACAATTGTTTGATATAGTATTTATGCTTGAAATTTATAAGAAAAAGTTTAAAATATAAAGAGAATTTGTGGTGAAGAAAAATGGATAAAATTGTTATTAGAGGAGCAAGAGAGAATAATTTAAAAAATATTGATTTGGAACTACCCAAAAACAAGTTAATTGTTATGACAGGAGTTTCGGGAAGTGGTAAAAGTAGTTTAGCTTTTGACACTATTTATGCTGAAGGAGAAAGAAGATATGTGGAAAGCTTATCAGCTTATGCTCGGCAATTTATAGGTTCTGGTGATAAACCTGATGTGGATTCTATTGAAGGATTATCTCCAAGTATTTCAATTGACCAAAAAACCACGAATAAAAATCCTCGTTCAACAGTAGGAACTATTACTGAATTATACGATTATTTAAGACTTTTATTTGCGAGAATTGGGGTACCTTATTGTCCTATACATAAAATACCAATTAAAAGTCAAAGTATTGAAGAGATGACTAACAAAGTTTTAAATTTTGAAGAAGGAACTAAAATTGAAATTTATGCACCTGTTGTAAGAGGAGAAAAAGGAACGCATAAAGATTTAATTGAAGATTTACAAAGTAAAGGTTTTACGAGAATTTTAGTTAATGGAACTTTATATAATAGTGCTGATGAAATAACTTTAGAAAAAAATATTAAAGATGATATTTATGTTTTAATTGATAAATTAAGAGTAAATAGTGAAGAGCGAAGTCGGATTTTCGAAGCTTTAGAAGTTAGTGCTAAGATGGCTCATGGCCTTGTTATTATTAAGATAAATGATGAAGAAGAACTTTTAATGAGTGAAAATTATGCTTGTCCTTATTGTAATTTTTCTATAAGTGAACTAGAACCAAGAATGTTTTCTTTTAACTCACCATATGGAGCATGTGAGGAATGTAAAGGATTAGGAACTAAACTTAAAATTAGTGAAGAATTATTAATTCCTGATAAAACTAAAAGTATTAATAAAGGCGCTATTGTGGCTATTAACTTAGATAACAATATGTATATGAGTAGTTTAAAAACAGTAGCGGAACATTATAATATAGATTTAGATATGCCAGTTAAAGATATGCCTAAAAAAGATTTATATATTATTTTATATGGAACCAATGATGTTATGGATTTCCATTATGTAGCTAAAAATGGGAGTACAAGAGATACGAAAAGTAAATATGAAGGTATTGTTAATAATTTAGAAAGACGTTATTTGGAAACCAATTCTTCTTGGATTAGAGAATGGATTGAAGGCTTTATGGTGGAATCTATTTGTAATGAATGTCATGGAACAAGATTAAAAGAAGAAATTTTAGCTGTTAAAATCAATAAAAAGAATATTTATGAACTTACGGAAATGGCAATTGATGAATTAAAAGAATTTTTAGAAAATTTAAAACTTACTAATGAAGAAAAAGAAATTAGTAGTCTTCTTATTAAAGAAATTTTAGCAAGATTAGAATTTTTAATGAATGTGGGTTTAAGTTATTTAACTTTAGCCAGAAGTGCGGCGACTTTATCAGGTGGAGAAGCTCAAAGAATAAGACTTGCTACCCAAATTGGTAGTAAACTTTCTGGTGTTTTATATGTGTTAGATGAACCATCGATTGGACTTCATCAAAGAGATAATGAAAAATTAATTAATTCTTTAAAAGAAATGCGGGATTTAGGTAATACCTTAATTGTGGTAGAACATGATACTGATACAATGCTAGCAGCGGATTATTTAGTCGATATTGGTCCGGGAGCGGGCGAAGCCGGAGGTTATGTAGTTGCGGCGGGTACTCCTAAAGAAGTAATGCAAAATGATAAAAGTATTACGGGTCGTTATTTAAGTGGTAAAGAAAAAATTGAAATACCTAAAAAAAATCGGAAAGGAAATGGCTTATTCTTAGAAGTTAGAGGAGCTGAAGAAAATAACTTAAATAAAATAAATGTTAAATTCCCTTTAAATAAGTTTATTGTAGTAACTGGAGTATCAGGAAGTGGTAAATCAACTTTAGTTAATGAAATATTATATAAAACCTTACATAAAGAAATTTATCGTTCTAAAGATATACCGGGTAAATGTAAGAGTATTAAAGGTATCGAAAATGTTGATAAAGTAGTAAATATTAGTCAAGATGCCATTGGAAGAACACCAAGAAGTAATCCGGCTACTTATGTAGGAGTATTTGATGATATTAGAGATGTTTTTGCTAATATGAAAGAATCTAAAATGCGAGGTTATGATAAAGGAAGATTCTCCTTTAATGTTAAAGGGGGAAGATGTGAAGCTTGTTGGGGTGATGGAGTTAAGAAAATTGAAATGCATTTCTTACCTGATGTTTATGTTCCTTGTGATGTTTGTGGGGGTAAAAGATATAATAAAGAAACTTTAGATGTTAAATTTAAAGGCAAAAGTATTGCTGATGTTTTAGATATGCGAGTAAGTGAAGCTTTAAAATTTTTTGAAAATATTCCGAAAGTTTATGATAAATTAAAAGTTATGAATGAAGTAGGTTTATCTTATATTAAATTAGGACAAGGAGCTCCAACTTTATCTGGTGGCGAAGCGGGAAGAGTAAAACTAGCAAAAGAACTTCAAAAGAAAGCCACGGGTAAATCCGTATTTATTTTAGATGAACCAACAACAGGACTTCATTCAGCGGACATTAAAAAACTTCTTGAAGTATTAAATCGGATTGTTGATAATGGCGATACGGTTATTGTTATTGAACATAATTTAGATGTTATTAAGCAAGCTGATTATGTTATTGATTTAGGACCTGAAGGTGGTAAATTTGGCGGTAATGTAATTGCTACTGGTACTCCAGAAGAAGTAAGTAAAGTTAAAGGTTCCTTTACCGGAGAATTCTTAAAGAAAATATTTGAGGCTAATAAATAGAAAACTAATTGCAAAAAGATGTTTTAACACAATGTACCACACAAACTTGACTTATGTGGTACATTATGTTTAATATATAAAAGATTTCTAGTAATAGAATCTTTTTTATGTTAAAATTAATATTGGAGAGTGTAATATGAATCCAGTAGCATTTACAATTGGTAGTTTTGAAGTTAGATGGTATTCTATTTTATTATTAGTAGCAATGTTTATAGCTATATTTCTTTTAATAAAAGAGGGTAAAAGATTTAATATTCCTAAAGATTTTTTATTTAATTTAGCTTTTTGGGTTATTATCTTTGGTTTAATTTCGGCGAGAATCTATTATTGTGTTTTTAATTTTTCTTTATATAAAGATAATCTTTTAGATATTTTTAAAATATGGGAAGGTGGCCTTGCCATTCATGGGGGCTTAATTGGGGGCTTAATAACCTTAATAGTTTATTGTAAGAAATATAATGTTAATCCTTTTAAGGTAACTGATATGACAGTTGTTCCTTTACTTTTAGCGCAAGCCATAGGAAGATGGGGAAATTTCTTTAATGGCGAAGCTCATGGAGTTGCTACAACTTATTATCATTTAAAAGAACTGCATATTCCCGAAAAAATAATTGAGGGAATGAAAATTGGTAACGTCTATTACCATCCCACTTTTTTATATGAAAGTCTTTTTTGTCTCATTGGTTTTATAATTTTATTTTTTGTAAGAAGAATAAAATATTTAAAAAGAGGACAACTTACTTGTCTATATTTAATGTATTATTCCGTTGGTCGCTTCTTTATTGAGGCTTTAAGAACGGATTCCTTAATGCTGGGTGGTTTTAGAGCGGCTCAAATAGTTTCGATTATTTTATTCTTAACAGGTTTAATAATATTTATTGTTTTAGCTAGAAAAGGTAAATATGAAGATTTATATAATGATGTGGAAAATAAAAAAATAATGTATTAAAGGAGGAATTTATGTACGATTTAATTATAGTAGGAATGGGTATTGGGGGTGTAACAGCAGGTATTTATGCTAAAAGAGGCAATTTAAATGTTTTAATAATTGATAAAGGAATGCCGGGAGGAATGCTTAATAATATTGAAAAAGTAAGTAATTACCCTGGACTTATCAATATTAAAGGAGGAGAATTTGCTAATCTCTTATTTGATCAAGTTAAAGATTTAGAAATCCCTTATAAATTTGAAACAGTTACCGAAATAAAAGTTATTAATAATAAAAAAGTAGTAGTTACCGATAAGAATGAATATGAAGCTGAAAGAGTTATTATTGCTACGGGAACTAAGCCTAAATATTTAGGACTTGATAATGAAAAAGATTTACTAGGAAGAGGTATAAGTACTTGTGCTACTTGTGATGGCGCTTTTTATAAAGATAAAGATGTCGCTGTTGTAGGTTCTGGTAGTAGTGCTTTACAAGAATCATTATATCTTGCTAATGTCTGTCATAAAGTTTATCTTTTAAATAGAAAAGATAAATTTAAAGGAGAAAAAATATTAGAAAAAAAAGTCAAAGAAAAAGATAATATGGAAATTATCTATAATGTTAATATTAAAGAATATCATGAAAATGAAGGAAAGATTGAAAGTATTGTTTTAGATAATAATCAAAAATTAGATGTTTCGGGAGTATTTATTTATATTGGTTATAAACCTAATACTGATTATTTACAAAATTTAAATATTTTAGATGAACAAGGTTATGTTAAAGTAGATGAACATTTCATGACAGATATTGAAGGAATATATGCTATTGGTGATGTTATAAAAAAAGATATTTATCAATTAGTAACAGCAGCGAGTGATGCTATTAATGCTGTAAGTAGTATTATTAAGATAAATAATTAATATAAAAAGTATAGCTTAGTAGGTTATACTTTTTTTATGTAGCAAACGAGAAATAGCTATATATAAAACCACATTATATTTGATATGAATTTTTATTGCTTTTAAATAAGAGCATATATTAATTTAATGGCAAATAATTCTATTGTTAAATTGCGACAATTAGATTGATTATGTTATACTAAATGTAAAAAGAGTATTGACTCTTCCCTTAAGGGGAGATGTATATTGATATTGGAGGAAAAATTATGATTAAAATTGGTGATTTTGCAAATTTATTTAATGTTTCAATTAAAACAGTAAGATATTATGAAAGTATGGGCTTAATTGTTCCTAAATATGTTGATATTTATACAGGGTATAGATATTTTGATGAAGAAAATATCAAGGTAATGCAAGAAATTTTAGTATTGAAAAAACTTGGCTTTACTCTTGAAGAAATTCATAATTTTGATAGTGCTACAATAAAAGATAAAATTGATAAGTTAAATCAAGAAAAAATTAATATTGAAAATAAAATTGCTAATTTAGAAAAGTTTTCTCTAAAAGGAAAGGAGGTTTTGAAATTGAGCGAATTTGTGAATGATTCAAAAGCAGTAGGAAAATGGAGTTTGTTAGGTGTTTCAGAAAATATAAATCTTGCGAAAAAAGAAACATATATTGAAGATGATTATAATATTAAAGATTTATATTTACTTCCTAATGGCGAAGAGTATTGGGTAATTCATTGGACAAATGGAATAATTTATATTAATGATATAGCATGTCCTTATGAAATTGTAGATAATAAAATGTATATAACTATTAAAGATCCAATGAATAATCAAGAATCAAAGATTGCTACTTATTATAATGTCGATCATCAAGAATATGATATAGAAAGTATTAAACATAAAGATGATACTAATATTGAATTTGTAGAAGATAAAGAAGTAGTAGGAATTTGGAACTCTATTGATTTTGTGAATAATCCTAATAGTTTTAATCCAGAAGAATTACAATCTTCAAAAGAAAATTTATCGCTTGATAAAATTATATTTGAATCATCTGGAGAAGTTCATATAAGATATAAAGAAAATAATTATATGCGAGACAGTAAATATACAAAAAGATATATAATTAATCTAATATTACCAGATACTTTATGTAAATATGATTTTCAAACATTTAATAATAAAAAATATCTTGTTGTTGAATGGAAAAGTGGCGACTATGTTTTTGGAAAAGTTGTTAATGGCTATTATGTTTTAGAAAAACAAGAATAAAAAATTAAAGAATGTAACTTTACATAAGTATAAATAAAAATTTATTTTTCAAAAGAAATGATAAATTTTTAATGATATAATAAAAATATAATTGTGGAGTTGAATTTTATGGAATATAAATTGGAAAATTTAGACTCAATTGTAAAATTGTCTGCAAGTGATGATTTTATTAAAAAAATAATTAGAAGTTATTTAACTATTGATCCTCAGAATTTTAAAAAATCTAGTGAGCTTTATGAGTTAATTTATAACCAAATGAGGGTAGATCCAAATAGTATTGGTAAAATAAACGAAAATGATAGGATGGCTCTTTCAAACGAAGTTCAAAAAGATGTTTTAGCTTGGAATCCCAATGCTAATAATCCTTTAAAAGAACAATTAGGATTTTTCACTTTTAAATCTTGGCATATATTAGGTGGCCAAAAAATACCTGATAATGAAATGAGACATAGAATTTATATAAATTCTAAAGCAGAAAATCTTATGGCTTTAACTAAAGAAATTTATGAAGAATTAAAACAAAAAGGTATTCCATTTTATTTTAAAATACAAGGAAAAATGAATGATGAATATTTGGCAGAAAAAGGATTTAAAGATAGTTTTGTGTTATATACATCAACACCACTTTTAGATGAAACTATAAAAACATTATTAGAAGTAGAAAAAAAGCATCCTGAATTAATTCAAAATTGTAATGAGCCATCTGAATTAGTAGGTAAAATTAATAAGTGGCTGGGATATGCTTCTGAAACCGAAATAGTAAAACATTCTTATACATCCAATGTATGTATAGGCATGGCTAATGCTATTGAAAGAAGTGTTCAAGAATGGTGTCAGAGTCATGGTGAAGTAAAAATAGGTAATTCTACAATTAAAGAATATTATGATAATATGATGTGGGATGAGATGAAAACTAAAACTCAAGCATTAGTATCAAATATTCCAAAAGTAGATAGTACATTTGTCGTAAAATTATGTAGTATAGCCCGAGAAGAATTTGCTAAAGTTGGGTTAAATCCTGATAATCTTTGTATGACTAATATTGCTAAAAAAGAAATAGAATCAAAAGTTGAAGTATCTAAAAATAATAGAGAAATATCACAAAATAACGTAATAAATTATTCTAAGTCTCAGGTTAAAGGTTTTGATAAAAGAAGTCCCCAAGAAATTGTTATTGCTGAACAAATAAAGTTAAAAAATTTAAATATTCAAAAACAAAAAGAATTGGAAAGAATAAATAGTAGAACTTTAGTAAGAGTAAGAACGAAAAATGGCACTTTTGATTCAAATGGTTTTGCTAATGCCCTAATTATTACAATTTTAACTATAATAATAGCAATATTTGTGGCGGTTAAAACTATTTGTTTTCTTAAGTAGGTTGTAAGTATGGAAAAAGATTATAATAAAAAAATTCTTAATTCTTATAAAAAAGTAAGGGAATTATATGCAAAAACTAATGATAAAATGATTCAATTTGTAACTAATGCTTCTGAATTTGTTGTTATGTCAGAAAATTTATATCAAATTGAAAGAACAATTAAATTAAACAAAATTTCAATAAAAGCATATATTTTAGATTCAAATTGTTGCAAATATTTAGCAAATAATAATATTTCTAATTATTCTATAAATGAATTAAAAGAGTATTTTAAAAAATATGAACAAGAAAAAGGCGAAATATGTGATATATATATATTTGCAATAAATGTTTATGAAATATTAGAAGAAATAGAAACATTAGTGGATGAAAGAATAGATTTTGAATTAAATGAAATGAGTAATTTAATAAAAATAATTAATGATATAAGAAATGTATCAAAAGAAGATTTAGAAAATTTATATTTACAAATAAAAAATCAACTAATGAACAATTTTCTAAATTTAAAATTAATTAATAATGAAGCCTATAATAATTGTATGTTTATGATAAATGATATTTTTAATTATTACATAAGTGGGTATCCTAATATCCCAGAAGAATATTTGAATTTTTATAAAGCTGAAGATAATAATTAGTAAGAAATAGAAGAGTGTTAGGTTTTATTTATTTAGATATTATTAAAATTCACTAATAATAGGAAATTCACTAAAATCATATAAATATTCATTAATAGCTTGAGATATATAATAATATTTATTATCATCAACTATATCATTTAAAATATTTAAATAATCTTGATAAATAGTTTTAACTATATCTTTATTGGAAGAATTAACAAACATAATATTATATAATCTATTTAATTCTAAAGAAGGAGTTTTTTTAATATCTATTTTTCCTTCTAAAGAAGCAGCTTCTTGAGCTTTATCTATACTTATAAAAGGGTATTTATTAATTATTTCTTTAGCTACTAAATTAATTCTCTCATTTTCATAAAGATGACCATTATATTGAAATTCCATTTTAACCCCTTCCTTTTCTATTAATAGCGGCTTCATTAATTTTAGTTACAATTTCTGCATTTAAATGAATAGTTTGATTATTACCTCTTAATACTTCTTTCATAAAGTATGTTCTAATATTATTTATAATGGTTTGAAGACTTCTAGCACCCGTATTAAGATTATAGGCATATTCAGCAATGGTATCATAAGCTTCTTCCTCAATTACTAATTCTTTATTATTTAATTCTAACCATTTTTTAAAACCAATCAAAGGACTAATGGCGGATGTTTTTAAGATTTTAATTAAATCTTCTTTAGAATAATCATTAGTATGAAGATAAGTATTAAATCTTCCTACAAGTTCTCTTTCTAAGCCCATATCAATTAAGTCATCAGGAGTTATACTATAGGTTTTTTCTTCTTCTTTAACATCTTCACTACTAAAACCTAATTTAGTTTTTCTTTCTTGTTTTTCACTTCTTAAAGTTGATAAAGCTCCCAGACAAATAAAAGTTAATTTAGAAGTATCAAAACTAATTTTTTTCTTATCAAAAATATTTTCTCCCACATCTATTTGATATTGTCCTCCTCCTAGAAAATCTAATAATTGTTGTTGAACAGCTTTTTTCATTTCTAAACCGCCACTTTTGGAATAAGAAAGTTTATCAAATTCATCTAAAACTATTATACCTCTTTCGGCTAAACTTAAATTATCTCCAGCTTTATGATATAAATCAACTAATGTATCAGTAATGTCGCCTCCTACATAACCAGTAGAAGAATAATTTACCACCGAAGTAGATGTAAAAGGAATATTTAATTTTTCAGTAATTTCTCTCGTAATGGCCGTTTTTCCTGTTCCAGTTGGACCATCTAAAAAGATTATGGAACGTTCGCCATCAAAAACTTCCTTAAAAGAAGCTAATTGTTGATTATTAACAATATTATAAAATAAGTTTTCTGCTGTTTCTTCTTGTCCAATAAATTTTTTTAATATTTCATCTAATATTTGCCATAAATGACTCTTATCTTTTCCTAAAAAACTAACAGGCATTAATTCAGGGTCAGGTAAATCTTCATCTTTTTTTAGATAACTATCATATTTATTTAGATTATATTTATTAGAACTTACATTATCATAAACTTTTTCGGGTATTCCTTTAACTTTTTCCATATCTTTTTTATTTAAAGGCAAGATAAATTTATTTTCTATAAGATAATCTTCTAATTTTTTAAATAGAGGATGTGTACTAAAAGTAGAACATTTTAAATGGCAATCCATTCGGTATAAATTATAAAAATTAGCTTCACTAAAATTAGCAAATCCTAAGGCCAAACAAATAATTTCGGGACAAATTTTAATAATTCGATATTTTGAAGCTAAAATAACTGCTAGTTCTCTAAAAATAGTTTTAATATCACTATTTTCATAAACGACATTATAATCTTTATCATTAGCAAAACTATTTATTTCATGAGGTTCTAAGTTTACAAAAGCTAAAAGTCTATCTAAATCAATATCAGGACATTCATTTAATATATCTTTAATTTTACTATTAACAAAGAAACCACCAATAAAAAAGGCCATAGCTATTTTATCTTTATCGGTTAAGGTATAATTGGCTTTAACTAAAGGAAACTTTTTTTCAATCTTTTTATCTTTTATAGCCATATAAATATCGGTAACTCTCCGAATATAATTTTCACTATTATATGTATCATCTTGCATATAATCACTTCCAATTTTATTATATCATAAGTTAATAATAAAAGGAGAATATTTAGTATATCATGTCAAAAAAATTAACATTAAATTTAATTATATTGTAAT
>CANQXB010000003.1 GCA_947627805.1 uncultured Bacilli bacterium | reverse complement strand
ATTAAGTAAGAATTCCACATTATAACCTTTTTCTTTATAAAATTCATACATACTTTTTTTAACAAAAGCAATACTTGCTAAAATATTTTTATTTAATAAATCAAAAATGGTTTTAAAACTTTCCCAATCATATTCTTCTGAATTCATGGCATTACTTCCATGCCAAATAATTTTAATCTTCACTTTGGGACAATTTTCTTTAATTTTAATAATTAAATCATCCCAACCAATGGCAAAAGCACTAAAGATAACTAAAGGAATTTTTTTCTCACTTATATAACTCACAATATCATCACTAATTCTTTCATCTTCTATTTCTTCAATACCAACTGCATTTTCAAATAATTCTAAAGCCGCATTTTTAGTACCTAACCAATATTTATTATAAAAAACAATATTCTGATTATTTTTAACCTTTTTAGCCTCTTCTAAAAATTCTTTTTTCTTAATTTCATACAAGGTATCTTTCCAATGTTTTCTTCTAATTAAAACTAAAGGGTATAAAATAACTTTTAAAATGCTTTTTAGAACTTTTTTGCAACCGATTAAAAAATCTAAAATCAGATTACCCCATTTTTTGCCAAACTTAATTTGAAATTTTAATCTTCTTTTGGCACTACTTTCCACCCAACTGGCCACATAATAGTGAATCATACAAGTATTAGCCGTAAAAGTATTAGGACTATCATCACAACTAATGGGATAAAAATAATCTTTAGCATAGATTTTTATTCCATCTTTTAATTCTTGATTAACTTCATGAGCAGGAAGTAATTTATATTCACTTTTCAATAAATTGGTTAACAAAACAGGAATAGATACCGAAGACATCATTCCTGAATCAAATTCCGTATTTAAATAAAAATCCCATAATTTATTTATTAATTTATTTTCTTTATGGGAAGCTCCTAAAACACCAACAGCGACATAGAACTCGGATTCCCAACCCGCAAATAACTCATCTTCTTCTAAGAAGTGCACATCTTTTGTTAACATCATATCGGTATCAAAATAAATGCCTCCATAATTTTTTAAAGCATAAATTCTAGCTACATCACTAACAAAAGCCCATTTCTTCTCTTCATAAGCTCCCTTAGAAAACTTCGTCATATTGACATCAAAATTATTTTCATTCCATTCAATTATTTTATAATCGGGTAAATACTTTTGCCAACTTTTAAGGCATTTTTTCGCTAATTTTGGTAAAGGTTTACCCCCAAACCAACAATAATGAATATATTTTTCCATACTACACCTCAACTAACTTTTTTATTTCTTCAATGATTTTTAAATTATACTCCTTAAAATCAATTAAATATTTTTTATTTTCTTTTTTAAAATCTAATATTTTCTTTGCAATATCTTTTTCATTCTTTTCTAACAAAGTTGCATAATTTTGCATATTAAGATAATTATCTTGCATAATAACCGTGGTCATAATAGGCTTATTTAAAACTAAAGCCTCTAAAAAGACAACAGGAAATCCTTCATAAAAAGAAGTCATAATTAAAACATCACTTCTTTTTAAATAAGGGTAAGGATTTTTCTTTTCCCCCAGTAAAAAAATATTTTCTTCTAATGCTTTTTCTTTTATATATTTTACAATATTTTTCTTATCAGGTCCACTTCCAATGATAAAAAGTTTTAAAGATTTATCTTTTTTTAGAGCTTCATTAAAGGAATTTAATAATAAAGGAAAATTTTTAGAACTATTATCGAGTCTTCCTAAAAAAAGAAAATTCTTATCATTTCTTTTAAATTTAAAATTAACTTTTTCTAAAGAGTCTTTTAAAATATTTTTGTAATCCACAATATTATTAATAATAACACATTTATCTTGATATTCTGGGTATATTTTTGTAAATGCTTCTTTGCTTTCTTTAGAAACAAAGATTAAATGTTTAAATTTATTTAAATGGTGATTATTAAAGAAATTTTGATAGTCTTCTTTATTCTCTTTAAAATAACCATAATAATTACTATGAATATATAAAGCACTATTTAAAGATGATATTTGAGCAAGTCTTGAACCAATGTAAGAATAAGTAGCATAATTACATGCAAAAGCAAATTTATGATAGTACTTTAAACTCCAAACTATTCTTTTACCCATATTAATTATTTTTCTTAAAAAGGCAATCTTATTCTTGGAAAGTTGGTACTCTAAAACTTGAATATCTTTAGCTAAACTTTTTAGTAAAATACCTGTTTTTTCTTCTAAAACTAAAGTTACTTCATAATATTCGCTTAAAGCATTTAATAAATTTACTAAAGCTTTTTCCATGCCACCAATATTTAAATTTTTACTAAAAAATACTACTTTCTTCAAAATTTAATTTCCTTTCATCGCCTTTATATATTTATCACACACTTCTTTTCCCCCAATATCTTGAATTTCACCATGTTCAATCCAAACTACTTTATCACATAATTTTTTAATGGATTCAGTCGAATGAGATACATATAAAACGGTGGTTCCACCGGTAATCATACTAAGCATTTTCGCTTCACTTTTCGCTTGAAAAGCAATATCACCAACTGATAATATTTCATCGACAATTAAAATTTCCGGGTCCACAATCGTGGCAATACTAAAAGCAAGACGGGCAATCATACCAGAAGAAAAATTCTTAACCGGTACATCTAAGAAATCTTCCAGTTCGGAAAATTCGACTATTTCTTTAAATTTAGAATCTAAAAAATCTTTAGAATAACCCATAACGGCCCCATTTAAATAGATGTTTTCCCGAGCCGTTAAATCCATATCAAAGCCTGCTCCAAGTTCAATCATGGGACAAATATTACCATAAGCATTTACTTTACCCTTAGTAGGTTTCATAACCCCCGCTACTACTTTTAAAAGTGTTGATTTACCAGCCCCATTACTGCCAATAAAGCCAATAACTTCGCCTTTTTTAACGGTAAAACTAACATCTTTTAAAGCCCAAAATTCATTTTTCTTTTTATCTTCTTTATGTTTCTTGCGCATTTTTGGGTCGAATAAATTAACAAAGCCTTGCTTTAAAGAAAATCCTTTGTCAATTCCTAAATTAAAACGCATCGAAACATCTTTTACTTCAACCATATTATCTTTATTCATAATAACCTCACACATAATAGATAAATTTGTCTTGATATTTTTTAAAGACAAACATTCCTATTCCTAAAAATCCTAGAGCAAAAACCGCACAATAAATCCAAACATTTAAAGGAGGAATTTGATTATATAAAATAATATCTCTTACAAAATAGATTATCCAATATAAAGGATTTAATTTAAATATTGGTTGGAATGAGGCTGGAATCATTGCAAAGTCATACATAATTGGGGTTACATACATCCATAACGTAAGCATTACCCCATATATATAGAACATATCTCTAAGGAAAACGGCAATAGTCGATAAAATAAAACCTATACCAACGGTAAAAAAGAACAAGCAAAGATAAGCAAATGGTAATAATAAATGATAAATATTAAGACCGGTTCCCGTAAGAAGAATAATGGCATATAAAGGAATTAAAGTTAAAAGAAAGTTAATTCCGACAAAGATACATTTAGATAAAGGAAATATATATTTTGGAATATAAACTTTATTAATTAAGGAGAAATTACCTACGACACTACTCATAGCTAAATTTGAAGCTTCACTAAAGTAGTTAAAGATAATAAGACCACTCATTAAATAAACTAAATAATTTACTCCTGGCATACTAACTCTAAACATATTAGAAAATACTAAAGCCATAACACACATTGTTAAAACGGGGTAAAGCAAACTCCATAATACCCCTAAAACACTTCTTTTGTATTTAACTTTAAAGTCTCTAGAAACGAGTTCATAAAGTAAAAACTTATATTTTTTTAAACTATAAATGATATTTTTCATAACTCACCTATTTCATTACTTTTCTATTATACCAAAAATTACCTAATAATACTAGAAAACCAAACTTAATTAAAGAAAATAAATTTTTAATTCTTTTAGGCTCTTTAATCATGCGATATAACCACTCTATTTTTAACTTTTGGAATATCTTCGGAGCTCTTTTAACATTACCACTTAAAGCATCAAAAGAACCTCCTACTGGCATAATAATTTTAATATCTTTAAATAATTCTTTATTCTCTATAATAAATTCTTCTTGGCTTGGACTACCTAAAGCGACAAAGAGAATATCGCATTTACTTGAGGCTATCTTCTTAGCATCTTTCTTCTTATCTTTATTATAACCATTAAGACACCCAACTATTTGAATTTTTTTATATTTTTTTTCTAAAACTTCTTTTGTTTTTTTAACACTTTCTTCCTTACTACCATATAAATAAATTTTATAGTTATTTTGCATACTTTTTTTACAGATATCTTCCATAAATTCCACACCTGGAATAGTTTTTTTAATATTATGACTGGTAAGCATTGAGGCTAAAACAATACCACTACCATCAGGAATGTTATATTCACTTTTATTAATTTCTTCTTTTACTTTTTCATTATGGAAAAAATTCATAATAATTAAAGGATTAATATTATAAATGATATTTTGTTTTGAACTTTTAAAAATCTTATCTAAAATTTCTTCTTTACTTTTAGTGCTTGTTTTAAAGCCTAAATAATATTCATTATCTTCTAACTTTTCTTTTTTTAAATTACTTAAAGCAAACCCTATTACCAAAGACACCGGAATAATGGTACTAATAGCATTTAAAATATTCCCGGTAAAAAAGGATGCTAAAAGATAATAACTAATACTAAATAAAAGTAAAATATTTTCCAAAGTAAAATATTTTTTTAAATTAAATAACATTTTAAAGCCCATATATAAGATGAGAACAATGTTAACTCCGAGTAAAAGGATTACCCCTATAATTCCTAAAGCATAATATTGCATAACATAATCAGATTCAATATTAAAAATATTAATAACTCTGTCATAGCCGATTCCCAAATAGGTATCTAATTTATTATCATTTAATTCTTTAACTCTTTCAATAACTTTTTTTTCTAAAAATCTAGTATCATTTATTTTTAAAGTATTTAAACTTAAATAATTTTCATAAAATAAACGGTCTTTTTCTAAAGGATAATAAGTATTATAAAAATCTTCATCAATATTAAAATAACCTAAATAAGTATGTAATTCTTCATTGCTTAAATCACTTAATTTTTTACTGGCTAGTTCTTGGTATTCTTTACTATCTTTACTTAATTCTTTTTCTTTAAATAAAGTATCATAATAAAGATTACGACTTAAAAGGGGTGAATTACTATATAAAGTATAAGAATATAGACCAAATAAAACTAATAAAAGCATAAAGCCTTTCGAAAATTGACGATTTAAAAGAGAAACTATTAAAGTAGCAATAAAGGTAATTAACAAAATAATAAATGGTGAATAATTAGATACTCTTGTTCCTAACATAAAAAGAGATGTTAAAACTAAGATTATTGTAATAACTTTACTAAAAGTAATTTTTTCTTTTAAATAAATAAATAAAATAGGTAAATATAAAATTAAAATAGCGGAAATTTGATTAGTTAAATGAAAATATCCTTTAGTGGAAGCCGTTACAAAAGAAATATTTTTAAATTGAAACCAGTTAAAAATACTATACTTAGGTCTTATAAAATCATAAGAAGTATAACCTATTTTAAATAAATTACTAATGACAATACTACTAGAAATTAAAAAGGCCGCTAAAGTAATTAATTTATAAAACTTATCTTTATTAATATTTAATTTATAAACTATAAAAATAAGAAAAACATTCATTAACATTTTCCAAAAATATAATAGTTCATCTAAATTACTGTAATGCGTAATAAAACTAACTTTAAAATTATTTACATTGATTAAGTGCATAATAATATAAACACTTAAAGCTAAAAAATAAGCAATTAATAGCCTCTTTTCTTTTTTATTACTATAAAAAATGAAGATTATTAAAAATAAAATTGTAATAATTACCACTCTTATTAAAGTAGATATACTATTATAAAATAAATGCAAATCTAAAATGATTGATAAAATATAAAAAATAAAGACATAATTAATTAACATTTCTTGAGAAAATAATTTTTTTAAATTTTGCATAAATTACCTCATTTTACCTTTTTCTTCTTTTTATGGTCATATAAAATATCAGTTTTTAAAACAACAAATAAAACTAAAAGGGCCGCCACTAAATATAAAATAATGACATCTTTAGAGTCGCCAATAACATATAAAATAGATATTACTGCAAACATAATATTAATTAAATAAATAATAATTATACTTACTCTAGGGGTAAATTTCATTTTTAAAAGTTGATGATGAAAGTGTTCTTTATCGGCTGTCGCAATATTTTTATGTTTAATAAGTCTTCTTAAAATGGCAAAGACAGTATCAAAGACAGGAATAGCTAAAATAGTTATGGGAATAACTAAAGAAGTAAGAGTGGCTACTTTATAACCAAGTAAAGCAATTACGGAAATAATAAATCCTAAGAAAACACTACCATTATCACCCACAAAGGTCTTGGCTGGAGGAAAGTTAAAGACTAAAAAACCTAAAGTAGAACCTAACATAATAATTGATAAAATAATATCTAAACCATCTAATCTATTAAGTAAAAGAGCAATAATGGCAATAGTTAAAAAATAGATTGAACTTATACCACTAGATAAACCATCCATGCCATCAATAAAATTAATGGCATTAGAAATAGCTAAAATAAAGAATATCGATAAAAAATAACTCACATATAAACTAAACTCTAATTTTAATCCTAAAAAAGTTATTTCTGTAAAATATATTTTACCATAAACAACTACAATAATCGCCGCGATTAATTGCACTATAAATTTATATAAAGCTCTAATAGATTTAATATCATCAAATATTCCAACTAAAACAATTAAAAATGAACCAATTAAAATAGATAACATTTGAGTTGTTACTTCACCATATAAAATATAACCTAAAAGAAAAGAACCAAAAATGGCGAGTCCTCCAAGTCTTGGAATTGGCACTTTATGAATTTTTCTTTCATTAGGTACATCCATTGCTCCTACATGGTGGGCAAGTTTCATTGTAATAGGTACTAAAACTAAACTGGTTAAAAAAGTGACAATTAATATTTCAAAAATGTTATGACCATTTACAATCAAATTCATTAAAACCACCTATTTCCATTATATATTATTATCAATTAAATTGCAATTTATAGGGATATTTATTATTTTTAAAATTTTATTAATTCATTCACTACTTAAATTAACCAGTTAACTTCTCTTAGTTTGCAAATTTATTTTTTTAAAATTTTAAAAAAATGAGATTTCTCTCACCTTTTTAACATTATAAATTAATTTTGTTTTTTCTTATGAGCCTTTTTACGGTCACTTTCAAATAAATAATAAGTTTCTGTTTCATCATCTTCATTATCATTTATTTCTTCAATCGCATTTTTATCTTTAACTTCTTCTTTTTTATTCTCTTCTTTCTTTGATTCTTCTTTTTTTACTTCTTTAGTTTTCTTCTTATCTTTTACTTCTTTTGGTGTTTTTTCTTTAATTAAATTATCTTCTTTAGGAATTTCTTTTTTATCTTTTTTATCTTCTTTAACTATTTTTTTCTTTTTACTCATTCTAATTATACAAATAAAGGAAAGAAGTAAAGCCACTCCGAAAGCAATAATTATATACATGTAAATATGATTAGTTTTCATTAAATCTTGAACTTGCGCATCATCATATAATGTTAAAGTATCATTTATGGTATCATATAAATAGAAATTTTTTTCACCAGTTGCTACATTCATACCATAAACAACATAAAATTTAGAATTATCTTTATAATTTAAAGCCGCATAAGTTTTACCAGCAATCATAGAAGAAGATTTTGAAAGACCTGGTAAAGTACCATCATAATCTAAAATAACAATTTTTAAAGAAGTTCCCGTTACCTCATTATATTTAGTATATTTACCATTTTGATAAATAAAACTTTCAACTGTTCCATCTTCTTTTTTAAGTCCTACTAAATCATAACCTAATTTTTCATTATTACAACTTGGTATTTTAAAACCATCTATTTCTAATTCACTGTCCATAAATAGCTCAGGACAAGTATAATTTTCTCTTATTTTAATAACTGTATAATTTTCTTTACCAACACTGACATTTATGGGATGCTCATCAATTACTTCCGCTACTAAGGTATAAGTTTTTTCACTACCATTCTCTGCTCTTACCACAATATTTACCGTATTAGCGCCTTCTGATACATCAACTGTTCCCGCGCCGGTTACAGAAGATTTACTATCATTAGGAGTAGCTATCACATTAATGCTTGTTGTTCCTTCTGGGACAACTACTTTATAATTTAAATTATCTTTACTAAAGGCGGGAGTTATTTCAAAGCCTTCCACACTTAACTCTTTTAAATCATTATCTTTAGAATAACTAGCTTCTAATTCTTCTTGAGTAATAATATTAATGGTTTTACCACTGGCACTTAAAGATAATTCACTAAAATCTTGATAAGCATAAGCATCATACATATCAACAGAAATCTTAGTTGAACCAGTTTTTAAAGCTTTAAAAGTAAAGGTATATTTTTTACTTTTAACACCAGTTGCCGAAGAATTAGCCATTTTAACACCATTACCTTCTGCATTAGTACTAGTTAGTTGCAAATATTTTTTATCATAACCAATTTGCATTTCCCAACTACCAATGGCTACACTACTTGATAAATTGACAGTTACCGTTACTTTATTTCCGACAACAACTGTATTAGTACCACTTATAGTTACTGTCCCACTGGCAGCATAAATTAAACTTGGTAGGATGGTTAAACTTAAAAGTGTAAATATTAATAATTTTAATTTCTTCATAAATCCTCCTAATTAATTGTATATGTTCCTAAAATACTTCTTTGAACTTGTAATAAATCTAAAGCATTAATAACACCATCTCCAGAGGTATCACCAGCATTATCATAAACACCACTTAAATTATAAGTTCCTAATAAACTCTTTTGAACTTGTAATAAATCTAGAGCATTAATAACGCCATCTCCAGAAGTATCACCTTTAACAATCGCGGTTAAGGTTTCATTAGTATTAGCATTTTGAACGGTTATTTTATAACCAGTGCCAATATTACCATCTGTTACTAAATTACCACTGGCATTTTTAACAGTTACGGTATTACTTCCCGCAATACTTTCAATAGTTCCTTTAAATTCTCCAATGGAAGTTCCCGCTTTTATTCCCGAAATATTACCTCCTGAATAATGATAACCACTACTTGTAACGATAGTGCTTACCGCTAACTTTGATGGGTCTGTTAATTCATTGCTATCAACGGCTCCATTACTGGAATTAT
The DNA here is from genome assembly GCA_947627805.1 of uncultured Bacilli bacterium. Taxonomy (GTDB): domain Bacteria; phylum Bacillota_I; class Bacilli_A; order RF39; family UBA660; genus SIG200. The sequence continues at coordinate 32,024 of CANQXB010000003.1, read as the reverse complement.
AATTAGAATTGTCCATATTATTATAAACAGGAATATAGAAAACAAATGGACTATTTATAAGACCGGCATTATTATACGTTTTATATGATGATTTTGATTCTTCTGATGGGGAATTAATATTAGTCATATATTGATGGCCATAAAGTTTATTACTTTCGGTTGGTACCACATTAAATTTTTGTAAATAAATCGTATATTGTCCTTTGGCAATATAATTATTAGCAATTTGACTAGCTCCGCCTTTTATAGCTTCATTAAGACCATACCAATTATGTTCTTTAGCATAAGTTAAACCGCAAACAGTAGTCCCTTTAGAAGTTGCACAACTATCATTTACCCCAAAGTTATAGAAATTATAGTAGCCTTCATAACCTGGGTAAACACCACTATATAAATTATATAAAGAATCTTTAGCTCCTAATTCTTGCAATACTCTTGAAGCAATATGAACAGGACTTACATTTAATTCTTTACCAACATCATTCATTACATTGCCTAAATTAGTTCCTTTAGCTAAATGATATTTATAAAATTCGGAATGGTCAATTAAATCCGAAGCTGCCGATGCATAAGATGAAGATAAATCATTATCATATTTTAAATATTCAAATTGGAAAACATAACTATCAGATAACCAATTCCTTGGGTCCATATAATAGGCAACCGCACTACTAGAAGCTGGGTACCAAGTTTTAGAATAAGGATTATGACAAGTTGAATCCACATTACTAGGGTCACTACTAGAAATATAACTTTCACCACAAACACTTTCTTTATTTACGGCCGTTACCCAATCAAGTCCTGTTTGAATCGCTTTAAATTGCCAACTAGGATGGTCCGCTTGCATTTTACAAAGTCCTGGCCAATAAGTGGAAGGAAATCCCGCATTCTGCATATTCACTTCACAACTAGTCGTAGCATTTTCGTTATAAACTAAAGTGGAAACAGAAACATAACTAGCACAAACATAACCCGTGGCACTACCCTCATAATAAAGTTGATACCAACCTTTAGAGCAGCCGCCCTCATCACTATATAATTTATTGCTCGTTAAAGTATATTCACTATTTTTACTTAAAGTTTTAACGGTACTATATTTAGTTCCGGGGCCACTTCTTAAATTAACTCCCGTACCCGTTATTTTACCTCTGTAAACATCAGCATAATAAATATTCATATTAATTATGAATAAAAAAATAAATATTAATATTTTAAAATACCTACTTCGCATATTATGCCTACCTTCTTATTTAATTTTATCATATTTTCCCTACTTTTAGCATATCTTGTACAAAATTGTGTAAAAAATAGTCCTATATTTGACATTTTCCATCTATTAATTTTACAAAACATATATTATAATAATGGCGAAAGGCGGAATTGGGATGAATAAAACATTTGACCCCATTGATATATTTTTTATTGTTGTCATATTAGTTTATTTCGTTTGTTTAATTGCTTTTATCTTTATTTTTGCTGAAAAATATTTTGATTTAGATAAACCCAATAAAGAAATAGAAGAAAAGATTAAAAAAATTAAAACTAATATAAAGAAAAAAACTCCTTTAAAAACTAAAAAAACGAATACCAAAAAAACAATTACTAAAACTAAAGGTCCAACTACAACTAAAGTTATACCAAAAAAGAATAATAAGAATAAAAATAATAAAAAAAGACCAAATAAAACCCAAAGCAAAAAAAATGTTAAAAGAAATTATAAATCTAATGTCTCTTATGTTAAAAATAATCCCAAAAGAAAAGGCTCCAAATAAAATTGGGCCTTTTAATTTTATTAAAATATTTATGATAACTCATAGTTATAAACACCATGAATCTTTAATAAATCCGTTTCAGTTGGTTGTTCTACTATATATTCTTTATCTTCTTTAGTAACCGTAAAAACAATTTCATATTCTCTTCTTAAAGTAGTATCTTTCATTTTATCTAATTTAAAATCCAAATATTTTTCTTCATCAATATTACCATCTTTATCTTTAAATTCCTCACTATGATTTTCCATATAAATATAGGCATCATCTTGAGCTTTCTTTAAATCATAAACTTCAATTTTTACGGTTACATAAGTTAAATCATTATCATATTCTTCTTCTACTACTTCAAAGTTTAAATCTTTATATTGTTTTTTTAAAATATCACGATACTTCGCTTTTTTATCATCATCTAAGTTTTCCTTTTCAATAACTCTTTCTAAATCTAATAAAACTTCACTATTTAAAGTTTTATATTTTTTTAAATAATTTAATACAGCATCTTTAGCAGTATTTTTACCACATCCACATAATAATAAACCTATTAAAATTAAAGAAAATAATTTTTTCAAAAAACTCACATCCTAATTTTAATATGGTTTTATTTCTCTTTTTTATACGTTATTATATGATAGTTTAATTAATTCATATATTGTATATTCTCTTTCCGTTAAATCCCCTTCTAATTTATCTAACATTTCTTGATACATTTTTTCATAATCACATTTTAGTTCTCTAAACCATTCTAAATAAATATATTTAAGTTTACTATAATTTTTTTTAGCATAAATATCTTTTATTTCTACTCTAATTAAATTTTTAACTTTTTCTTCTTGTCTAGTATATTTAGAGCTAACATCTTTACTAAGAACTTCATAAGTAATATTACTAATACTAATATTAAACATAAATTCATTGATATTAAGTTCATCATCTAAAATTAAACTACTCTTATATTGTAAAATTCCCTCATCGTTAAATTCTACTCCTAAACTATTTTTCCCATCACTTATAATACAAGCATATTTTAAAGAATTATTTTGTTTTAACTTGGTTTTATTTAAAATCTCTTTTAAAAATTCTAAAGAAACTTTAACTTTATTTAAATAAAAATCATTAAAAGTTTTACTATCAACATGATATAAAGGAATTTTTTTAATATATTCTAAATAATCATTTTCATCCCATTCATAAAACATACAATAAACATCTTGAAAATTTAATAAAATATCATAGTAATAATCCATTTATTTTTTGCCCTTTCTAATTTTATAAAGTATCAGAGTCATCATAATACTTCCAATAAAAAACCCCAGTGGATAAATACTTCTAATAATAAAATAAACAAATTCGAAAAAACTATACCCAAGAACTAGTAAGTTTACATAAACAATTATAAAAAATAAACCAATTACCATTAAAATAAAGGAAATTAGTAATAAAATACCATAAAACATCCTACTTAATTTTATTTATAAATTTAAAAAAATATTATATAATTATACTAGGTGATAAAAATGAATTACATAAAATATTTAATTTTAGGAATTATTCAAGGTTTAACTGAACCTTTACCAATATCTTCAAGTGGTCATATTTTTTTATTTAAAAATTTATTTAATACCGAAATGTTTAATACTTTTAATTTTGAAATAATTTCTAATTTTGCTTCTTTCTTAGCCATCCTTTTTATTTTTCGTAAAGATATTATCAAACTTATTAAAGATTTTTTTGGGTATATTTTTTATTCTTCTAAAAGAAATACTTATAAAAATGGCTTCTTATATGTTATTAAAATGATTATTAGTACTATACCAGTAGGTATTGCTGGTATTCTTTTAAATGACTATTTAGAAACTCATTTTACTTCTTTAAAAATTTTAGCCATGGCTTTCTTATTTACTGCTTTAATGCTTTATATAGTAAGAAATATAAAAGGAGAAAAAGAAGATATTACTTTTAAAGATGCTATTATCATTGGTTTATTTCAAATGATTACCATTATTCCGGGAATTAGTAGAAGTGGTACGGTTTTAGTTGCTTGTCTTCTTTGTAAATTAAAAAGAGAAGAAGCTTTAAAATATACTTTTATGTTATATTTCCCTGTTAGTTTAGGAACAATGCTTCTTAAAGTTCCAGATTTAATAGGAACCTCTACTTCCTTATTACTTCCTTACTTAGGGGGATTTATAGCTTCTTTAATTGTTACTTATTTTTCTTATCTTTGGCTTAGTAATATTGTTAAAAAAGGTAAGTTATGGCATTTTTCAATTTATTGTTTAGCTTTAGCGGCCTTTATTCTCATATGGTTTAGATAAAAAAAGTCTCATTTAATTAATGAGGCTTTATTTTTGAAACATTCTAGTAGGAACTAATTCAATGATATTTTCATCATAACTAAGTTCTTTCCATTCCATGATAGCTACTTCTCGATCTTTTCTACTTAGAGGATGCTCAATTCTTTGCTCAATACTTTTAATAACATCTAAATTCATTTTAATTGAGGTCATTATTTCTTCAGTTCGTAAGGCAGGGTATAAACTTTCCATAAAAGGATAATCAATTTGGGCTTTTTCTCTTAAAAATTCCGCCAAAGCATTAACATCCATATCAACAATTTCGGTCATATCTTGATTAGTAAGATGACTCATATTACTAATATAATTTAAAATATTATTAGCATTTCTATAACCATTTACAGATTGTTCTTTTTCTTTAGCTTTTACTGCCATATTATCTTTATTTAAAAGGGAATTAGAAACTAAATAAGCAACAATAGATATTAAACGATATAAAACATACTCTTCAGATAAATTTAATTTAGCTAAAACTTCAGGATTATTAGAATATTGGAACATCTTTTTTGAATTAACTAAATTTCCTTTTTTATTAAATTGATACTTTTCGGTATAAATATTTAAATAACCTTCATATTCTTCAAAATTAATTATCGAAATTTTTAAAGATTCTTCATTTTTTATAATTACTTTACAATCTTGATAATTACGAATATTTTTTATAACTTCACTAATTTTTTCCATAATCTTCTTCCTTACTTGGAAAATATTATAAAGTTTATTTTATTTTTGTCAACTAATTTTAAAAAAAAAGACTATTCTTCACATAAAGAATAATCCCCTTCTAAATCTTTGTTCATTAAGATATTTTTATCATTTTGGCAACTTAATATATTAAATTTTTCTAATTCATATAAATGATAATTATTTTCATTTTTAACACTGGCATCTTTAATTAAATCAGCCATCGTAATTTTACCATCTTTTAACACATAAGCTAATTCATATTTATCAACCTCATAATTAACATAGACATTATCTAAACATAAAGTATAAAATTTATCAGTATATTCTTTTAAATCATGTTCACAATTTTTACTTTCAATTACCTCTAAAGTAAAATTATTATATAAATCATTTTTTTCAACTTTGGGATTAATTAAAGTTAATTCTTCATCTTTTTTATTAAAATTATCTAAAAGACCAACCACAGTTATATAATCATATATTTTATAACTTTGCAGTTCTTCTTCATTAAGATAAATTATTAATTTACTTCCTTCATTAAATTTAACATAACCATTTATATCTTTTGATTCTTGTATATAACTTTGCATTTCTAATTTACTTTTACCAACTATTTTACTTATTTTACCCGTTACTTTAATAAAATCATGTTTATATTTTTTATAAGTGGTATTAGGTACCGCTAAAAGGGTATTAATATCTAGATTATCAATTGCTTTAGTATCACAAGCAAAATTCATTTTATATTCATTATCAAATATGTATTTATCTTCACATTTATAAATACGATAAAATAAACTATTATAAATAGATACTTTATTATTAATTTTATTTTCTAAAATATAAATAGGACTTACATCTAAAATATAAGTTTTCATATAATCTAAACTATAAGTAAATACTAATAATAAAATAGGTAAATAAATAATCCAAAATAAATTCATTTTTTTACCTATTATAAAATAAACATCAAAAAGAATAATACCTATTATTAAAGATATTAATTTAAATATCGTAAATATATTTAGAAAAAATGGTATTATCATTAAAAGTAAACTAACAATTAAAATTATTATTCTTTTATTTTTCATAACTATCACATTTATATTATAACCCAAAACAATCCTAAAAACAAAAAAGATTAGCATTTGCTAACCTTTTATTTACTAAATTTTTACTTATTAGTTTAAAGCATCTTTTAATTTGCTTCCTGCTTTAAATGAAGCAACTGTCTTTGCAGGAATTTTTAAAGGTTCTTTAGTTAGAGGGTTAATACCTTCTCTAGCAGCTCTTCTTTTAGCACTAAAAGTACCAAAACCAACTAAAGTAACTTTTCCTTCCTTTTTAAGTCCAGTAGTAACACCTTCAAATACAGCATCTACTGCTCTAGCAGCAGCAGCTTTTGAAAGTTCTGCTTTTTCAGCAACAATTTCTACTAATTCTTGTTTAGACATGTTTCTTACCTCCTCATTTTTCGTTTAAACATTATCTTTTGCTTCGGACGTATTGTCCTCACATATTAAGATTAACAAAAAATAGGCTTAAAATCAATAAAAAATATTAAAAAATTGCGATATAATCGCAATTTTCCTCTTATATTAACTTATTTTTGACATTAATTGGTTATAAAACAATCGCAATTAAGTTATTTGAACCCTTATTAACTATCTTCGTAACAGTATTGGAAAGTTTAAAACGGGTATTTTCAGGCATCATATTTAGTTTAGCTTGAATACCTTCACCCACTATGGCCTCTAAACTACGACCAAAGATTTCACTTTTCCAAATATTACTTGGATCAGTTTCATAATCTTTCATTAGATAATCAATTAGTTCTTTACTTTGGACTTCACTACCGATAATTGGTTCAAAAGTACTTTCAACATCAACTTTAAGTAAATGAATACTTGAAGCCACTGCTTTTAATTTTACGCCATAACGACTTCCTTGTTTAACAATTTCTGGAGTTTCTAATTTCATATCTTTTAAAGTTGGATAAACAATTCCATAACCCGTTGTTTTAGCTTGTCTAATGGCTCCTTTTAAAAGATTAGTTTCTTCTGCATTTTCTTTATAAGTAGCAAAGATTTTTAAAAGTCCCGCTTTTGTCATGGCACTTTCGCCCATTAAATTTTTTAAAGTGGCATTATATAATTCATTAGGACTTTCTAAGTTTATCGTTACCGTTCCACTAGCAGTATCAAGTTCACTTATATAGGCTTTAGAGATATATTCACTATCTTCAAAATGGCTCGTTATATAATCAATATCTTTAACTTTAGAAACACTGATAACACTTTCTTTAATCTTGTCTAAATAATGACTCTTTATTTCATTATTGTTTGGTAAAACATGAACCCATTCAGGCATATTAACTAAAATATCTAAAACTGGGAATTCATATAAGGCTTCTTTTAAAATACTCATTATTTCTTTTTCGTTCATTGCTTCCACATTAATAGGCATAACAGGAACATCATAAGAATCACTTAAAGAACGCGAAAGTTCAACTGTTTCGGTGTTTGTAGGATGAGAGGAATTTAAAACCACAATAAAAGGTTTACCAATTTCTTTTAATTCTCCTACTATTTTTTCTTCAGCCTCGATATAGTTTTCTCTTTTGATTTCTCCAAAAGAACCATCAGTTGTTACAACTATTCCAATTGTCGAATGGTCTTTTATAACTTTTTCGGTTCCAACTTCGGCAGCCTCAACAAAAGGAATGGCATCAGGAAACCAAGGGGTTTTAACCATTCTTGGATTACCATCTTCATCTTCATAACCATTGGCTTCCGGAATAACATAACCAACACAATCAACTAGTTTAATACTGGTTTCAAAATTATCAACTTTAATATTGGCCCCATTAGAAGGTACAAATTTAGGTTCAGTAGTCATTATTGTTTTACCTTCAGCACTTTGAGGAATTTCATCTAAACATTTCTTTTTATCAAAATCATCCGTAATATTAGGAACCACTAAGTTTTCAATAAATCTTTTAATAAAAGTTGATTTACCAGTTCTTACAGCTCCAACTACTCCTAAATATATTTCCCCATTTCCTCTTTTGGCAATCGAAGATATTATATTTTCTTTTTCCATAACTTCTCTCCTTTATCTACTTAATGCTATGTGAAAAAAATAACTTTATGCAAAAAAACGGACACGAATATTATTTATATTCACGCCCGTGTCACATACAAATAGTAAATGTCGAATAGCAGATTTCTTGCTATGTCTATGTTTCCTATGTATTTTTTGGCTTTTGCTAATTTTTATTTAAGCGATATTGCAAAAACCAATAACATCGCCAGAAATTTAATAAAAACGACCTGAGAAATAATTTTTAATTTTTTACTTTCCGCAGTCTAACCTATTATGAAACTAATATTGTAAGTATAAGCCTTGCATTCCATCAAGATATTGAACTATATTACTTGGATAAACAAATACATTGCCTAGACCTGGTCCAAGACTATAATTTTGTGATTGACTTAAACTTATATCTTTTACAGCATGTTGATATGATGCATATATTGTTGGATGGGCACTTGTTGGAGTAACATCACATTCCGTAGTTGTTTGCAAATAAGAAATTGTATTATTAACAATATTCATTGAAATACCATAACCATTGTCGAATTTTTTAATATTAGTACCATTATATCCATAATTAATATATTTATATGTGCCATTTTCTTTGTATACTTGGGTACCACTTTGAGAACCTTCACTAAATCTAAAATCATAACCTCTAAAGCCGATGACATCGAAAGACCTTGTGGAAGGAATGCTTTTCCAAGTTGCGGTAGCTATAATTGTGTTCCAAGTAGTACTACCAACTAAACTTAATGAAAATGTCTTAGCTGTTGTTTCTTCATATGCCCCATTATCACTAAGATTGGGTTTTAATCCTGGTTTAATATTGTCGTATTCTTCTTTACTAATAATTTTATCAGATGATATTCCTAAATGCGGATTATATTTAGTTTCAACATATATGGTTTCAGTTTTGACATTAGAATAATCATATTCTTTAGCTTTTTCATATTTTTCTTGGGTCATAGTCATTATATATGGTTCGGTATAAATTTTTAAAAAGTTATTGTATTCTTCTTCTGTCATAACTACACCATTTTGGTTAGTAATATTTTCCGCATGTGTATATAATGGTAAAATAACAAGTAGACTAACTAAAGCAAAAAATATAAACCTTATGTTCTTCAAATCCCTTTTATCTCCTTTCCACTTTCATTTTAAAATTTTTGGCGAATTTTGACAACCTATATTTGCGAGAAAGGAATATCTATCAAAACGAGAATTTTTATTTTTCCAATAAATTTAAGAAATATTTATCTATTAAAATCATTATATCTTTATAGTTATTACATTTACCAGCAATACATTCAACAATTTTACCATTGGCATTATTATATTGATAATTTTCTATCTCTGTACTATTTTCATCTTTAATAATAACTTTTAAAATATCGTTTTCTAAACTATAAGTATAATCATATTTTAAATTATTATCAGTATATGTAATTTTAAGATTATTAGAGTCGACAAAATAAGCTACTTTATATTTATTAATTGTTTTAGTATACATAACTGAAGTAATTTTTTCAAAATCATTTTTAATCAAAATATCAACAATTTCTTCTTCTGTTAAATCAATTAGTTTATATTCATTATCGATATAGGTTTCTTCATTTTTATAAAGTTTGTTATTAGAAAAATCTTCCGTAAAAATAAATTTGGCTTTATATTTTTTTACTTCATTATTAGAATTAATTATTTTTATTCTTAAATATAACTTATCAAAATAATCACTTAAATTATTGATTTTAATATAACTAGAATAACTATTAAAATAAAGATTATTTAAAGTATTAAAAGATTGTAAAATATACTCTTTATCATTTTCCACATAATAAATATCAGCAGATATGGTATCATTTTCTTTTAAAGTATAATTTTTTAAGAAAATACTCCCTAAATTTAAAGTATCTTTTATATTAGTTTCAATATAAGTTCCATTAATACTATTTAAATCTTCATTTTCAATATTAACATTATAAACTTTAAATTTATTATAAGTACTACTAAATATTAAAACACCAATTACTATTAAAGCCACAACTAAAGATATTATTAAAGCTATCTTTAATATTCTAGTTTTCTTTTTATTCATTTTATTAAATTCTTTAATAATACTGGCTACTACATCATTTTCATCATCGTCGCTAACTCTTGCAGTCATTAAATCGTTAAAAGGAACATTAAAAAATTTACTAATTTGATATGTCATTTCTAAAGTTGGATAACTTTTACCTGTTTCCCATCTGGATATTGCTTTATCAGTTATTCCTAATTTGTCCGCTAAATCTTTTTGAGTCAACCCCATTTCTTTCCTTAAACTACTAATTACATTTCCAAATTTACTATCTATCATAAACACCACAATTTAATTTTAATACAAATTGTAACAGATTTACAATATTACTTTTGAAAAAATTTACAATTATTACAGAAAGGACATTCAGAACAATTGGGCTTAATACTTTTACAAGTATATCTACCAAATAAGACTAATTGATGATGTAATCTACTCCATTTATCTTTAGGAAATATTTTCATTAATTTCTTTTCAACAGTTAAAACATTATCATTTTCTTTAGCTAATCCTAATCTTTTGGAAACTCTTTCAACATGAGTATCTACCGCAATGGCTGGTTCATCAAAAAGATTAGAAAGAACAACATTAGCCACTTTTCTTCCCACCCCTGGTAAACTTTCTAAATAACTTCTATTATTAGGAACTATTCCGTTTTGTTCCCTTAAAAGTCTTATGGCAACTTCTTTTACATAAACAGCTTTTCTAGTATAAGTACCAATAGGTTTAATAATATTTTCTAATTTCTTTAAGTCTAAATTAGCTAATTCTTCTAAACTATATTTAAATAAATCTTCTGTCACCATATTTACTCTTTTATCAGTTGTTTGAGCTGATAAAATGGTGGCAATTAAAAGTTCATAATCTTTAGTGTAATTTAATTCACACTTAGGATTAGGAATTAAAATATCTAAATTTTTAATTATTTCTTCACTACTTATCTTCATTATCTTCTAACCAATTATACTCTAATATATTTGTTTCTTCTAATTTTTTATTTTCATATCTATTTTGAAAATAATTTTCCACATCTTCTTTAGTTTTAAAGCCTTTTTTATGCCATTCATAAAGTATCGTATCAATATATCTTATACTTGTTGCACCATTATAAACGGCTTCTTCTAAAGCTTTTAAAATAAGTTCTTCACTATACATTTTAGAAATCCATGCTTTAATAATTTCAAATTCCGTTCCTGATAAAGGACGACCAAATTCCCTTTCAAATTTTGAAAAAATATCTTCTTGTAATTTATCTTTTTCTTCCTTTTTTTGTTTTTCTTTTAATTTTTCATAAAAACTATTTAAAGATACTTTATCAATTATTTTTCCTGTTAAATCTTTTTCATTCTTTAAATCAATTAATTTTTTACTTATTAAATTATTAAAAGCTTCCATAATAATATTTTTATCAACTTTTAATTTATGACTAATTTTTTCTAAGTCAAAAACCCCTTCATCATCATTTTCAAAATAAAGTAATAATAAAAATTCACTTAATGATAAATTTAAGCGGACAGCATTTTCAATAAAATTAGCTTCAACTACAAATTTTTTATTATTACTCATTTTTGATTTCACTCTTTTCCTTTTAAATAATTAATTAAAGAATTTTTTTGATTTTCTAACTTTCCTTCTAAAATTAAAGTAATTAATTTTTCTTTAATCTCTTTTAATTCTTTAGAAGGTTTTATCTTTAAAACATTCATAATATCTTCCGAAGAAATATCTAAATCTCTTTCTGTTTTTAAATCTAATTTCTCATATAATTCATTAACTTCATTTTTATTAATATTTAAAATTTCAGCAGCCACTAGAGAAGTATATAAACCATATTCATATAAAATTTGATTAGTAATTTCACCTTTTTCTAAAATGTTTCTAATGTTTATTATATTTCTTATTTCTTGCTTTGTAAATGAAGAGTTGAATGAAAAATCTAATTGAGCCCACATTCCTCCTATATCATTGACATAATTTATCTCATCATAATTAATATTAAGAATCTCTAAAATATGAAATTTTCTAAGAAGATTAAGACCTTTTTGATAATTTTTATTTAATAATATTTTAGTTATTTCTTCTTTAATTCTAATATTTGATAATGTTAAAATTAATTGATAATTTTCTTCTATTTCTTTTTCTAAAAGACTATCTAATTCAAAGTTTAAAACACTGGCAAAACGAATGGCCCTTAAAATTCTTAAAGGGTCTTCTTTAATTTTGGCCTCACAATTCCCAATCATTTTGATTTTATGATTAGTTATATCGGAAATGCCATCTAAATAATCAATTATTTTTTCATTATAATCTAAACAAACCGCATTAATCGTAAAATCTCTTCTTTTTAAATCACTTTCTAAATCATTTAAATAGACTATTTCAGTGGGTTTTCTTCCTTCATATTTTATTTCTTTACGATATGTTGTTATATCGATATTATAATTTTTAATTTTTAAATTAAAACCACCATAATCATTAGAATTATTATTTACCGGAAATAACTTATGAAGCTCTTTTGGTAAAGCATTAGTGCATATATCAATATCATTAGATTTAATGCCTAATAAATAGTCTCTGGTATAACCCCCAACTACATAAGCTTCAAAACCCGCATCAATAATTACTTTTAAAACATTTTTAATTATTTTATCCAATAAAATCACCTATCTTTTTGACACTTTTCACAATAATATGTACTTCTTCCCCCAATTTTTATTTTTTTTATGGGACTACCACAAACAGGACAAGGAAGTCCTTCTCTTTTATGAACACATAAATAATCTTGATAATGACCGGTTACTCCCAAAGAAGAAGTATAACTTTTAATGGTTGTTCCTCCCATTAAAATGGCTTTTTCCACAATTTTTTTAGAGGAAGCAATTATCTTTTCACACTCCTCTTTCGTAATTAAAGAAGCTTTTTTGGAAGGATTAATCCTAGAAGCAAATAAAACTTCATTAGCATAAATATTTCCTAAACCACTGATAATTTCTTGGTCCAGTAAAACCGTTTTAATCGGTAATTTTTTCCCTTTAAATTTAGAAAGTAAATAAGCACTTGTTAGCTCTTTATCTAAAGGTTCTTTTCCTTGTTTAGTAATCTCAATTGTCTTATCTAAATCTTCTTTTTTTATAAGTTTCATGCGGCCAAATTTTCTCGTATCATGATATCTTAAATCCGTTCCATCAGCAAATGAAATAATTATATGCTCATGTTTAACTATTTCTTCCTTACTATCTTTAATAAAATATTTACCTTCCATTCTTAAATGACTTAATAAATAATGAGCTTTAAGAGCAAATATTAACCATTTTCCTTTTCGCAAAATATCTTCAAATTCATTACCTATTAAAGCATTTTTAAATTCATCTAAATCACTTTCAATAATTTTAGAATATAAAATATTTACATTCTTTATCTTTTTATGTAAAATTTTTTCTTTTAAAACATTTCTAACTGTTTCTACTTCTGCTATCTCGGGCATTATTATCACCTAATAATATTTTATCACGAAAAAAGTTATTAAAAAAGATTAGTTTTAAAACCAATCTATTTAGCATCATACCAATTAACTCCCGTATTAATATCAATTTTTAAAGGAACACTTAAATTAACTACATTTTCCATGGCATCTTTTAATATTTCTTTTAATTTAGGAACTTCTTCTTTTTTAGCATCAATAATTATTTCATCATGAACTTGTAAAATAAGTTTACTTTCTAAATTATTTTCTTTAATTTTTTCATAAACTTTAATCATGGCCATTTTCATAATATCGGCACTAGTTCCTTGAATTGGGGTATTTAAAGCCATTCTTTCTCCCATAGCTTTGGTATGATAATTGCTATCTTTAAGTTCCTCAATTTTGCGCATTCTTCCAAACATCGTTTTAACATAACCATTTTGATAAGCATATTTAACAATTTCATCCATATAGTTTTTAACTCCTGGGTAAAGTTCATAGTATTTTTCAATAAAAGCATAAGCATCTTTAGGAGAAATATTTAAATTTTCTCCTAAACCAAAACCACTAATACCATAAACAATTCCAAAAATTACGGCTTTGGCCATACTCCGCATTTCTTTAGTAACTTCACTTTCCTTTATGCCATGTATATCAGCCGCTACTTTGGTATGAATATCTTCATCATTTTTAAAGGCTTCGATTAATTCTTTACAATTAGAAATATGAGCTAAAATCCGAAGTTCAATTTGCGAATAATCCGCACTTAAAATTAAATCTTTAGTTGGTACAAAAGCAATTCTAATTTTTTTACCATATTCATCTCTAGTTGGAATATTTTGTAAATTAGGTTCCATGGAAGAAAGTCTTCCTGTTCTTGTTAATGTTTGATTAAAAATAGTATGAATTTTACCATCACTTAAAACAAATTTAGGTAAACCTTCAATATAAGTATTTAAGAGTTTAGTTAAATTTCGATATTCAAAAACTTTAGGAATTATCGGATGTTTATCTATATATTTTTGTAATGTTTTAACATCCGTTTTATAACCACCTCTCGTAAGTTTTTTACTTTTACCAATGGCTAATTTTTCAAATAAAATATTACCTAGTTGCATAGGACTAGAAATATTAAAAACTTCTCCCGATAAATCATATATATCATTACTAACATATTCAATTTTTTTAACAATTTCTTCCTTCATGGCCTCTAGGGCTTCCGTTTCAAATTTAAAGCCTGTATTTTCCATATCAGCTAACACTTTGATTAAAGGCATTTCAATATCTTTAAAAATTTTATCTTGAGCATCACTCTTAACCATTTCCTCTATTTTGGGACTATATTCAAAAATAAATTTACTTTTTAAAGTTATAATATTTTCTAAATCATTAAATTTATTTTTAAATAGTTCTTCATAAGAAGGAATATTCTCGTTAAAACTTAACATGAGTTTGGCCATATCTTCGCTAGAAGGAAGGTCTACTAAATAAGAGGCAATCATTAAATCAAACTCACAAGGAATATCTAATTTACTTTTAACTAAAGCTTTCTTTAAATCATAAGTTAAAACTTTTTTACCTTTTAATAATTTTAAAGCATCTTGAACTAAGTAATCCGGAACATAATAAGTATTATTTTTATCTGTAATACTTAAAGCTATAATATCACCAATATGATAATTAAGATTACTTACTTCTAAATAGAAGGCCACTTCATCTTCTAATTTAATTTCCTCAAGACTTTTAACCTTTAAATATTTATTTTCTTTTTGAAGAGGCTTTTTTTGCGGCATATTTTTAAGCATAGAATAAAATTCTAATTCTTCATAAACACTCTTTAAACTATCTAAATTAGGACCATTATATTTATAATCATTAAAATTAACAGAAAGGGGTACTTCCCTATAAATTGTTGCCAGTTCATAACTCATATAAGCATTTTCTTTATCCACTAATAATTTTTCTTGGGTCTTACCAGTAATCTTATCAATATTTTCATAAATACCATCTAAAGAACCATATTCTTGTAATAATTTTAAGGCCGTTTTTTCACCAATTCCCTTAACACCAGGAATATTATCGGAAGCATCACCCATTAAACTTTTTAAATCGATTATTTTAATTGGGTCAATACCATAATCAGCTTTAAAAGATTCTTCATTATACCGAATAAAACCGGTTTGTTTTAATAATTTTATTTCCGTTTCAAAACTAATAAGTTGTAATAAATCTTTATCAGAAGAGACAATTAAAGTATAAAAATTGGGGTCTTTTTCTGCCAATTTGGCAATTGTTCCAATTATATCATCTGCTTCATATGGACAAAGTTCTGCATATTTAATACCCATAGCATCTAAAATTTTTCTCGCTATTGGCATTTGCAATTTTAAATCTTCAGGAGTTTCACTTCGCCCTTCTTTATAAAAATCATATTTCTCTTTCCGAAAATTTTTCCCAATATCAAAAGCCACAACCATATATTCTGGCTCTTCTTCTGTAATAATTTTATTAATCATTCCCACAAAGCCATATAAAGCATTAGTAGGAAATCCTTTACTATTACGCATAATGGAACCAGTATAAGCTGTAGCATAATAAGAACGAAATAATAAATTGTTACCATCGACTAAGACTACCTTTTTCAAAACTACCACCTAAATATATTATAACTAAAAGTCCGATTTTTTGCATTAGTAATTTCAATTATTTTTATTTTTAATAAATTCTCTTAATATTTTAGTTAAAGCTCTTTTTTCAATCCTCGATACATAACTCCTTGATATACCTAAAGTTTCGGCAATTTCTTTTTGCGTTAATTCTTTTTCATTATTAAGACCATATCTTTTAATAATTATTTCTCTTTCTCTTTTTTGTAATTTTCCTAAATATTTTTTTAATAAAGCAATATTATCTTTAATTAAAATAGTATCAATGATATCTTCATTTTTATCTTCTAAAAGTTCCACTAAATTAATTTCATTACCTTCTTTATCATAACCAATGGAATCATTTAAAGAAACCGTAAATTGATTTTTCTTATTACTCCGATAATACATTAAGATTTCATTTTGAATACACCTAGCAGCATAAGTGGTAATTTTTACTTTGGGAGTTTTCTTATAAGTATCTATTCCTTTAATTAACCCAATTGTCCCAATACTTATTAAATCATCTGTATCACTACTTTTACTATCAAACTTTTTCACGATATGGGCTACTAAGCGAAGATTATGCTCAATTAATTTACATCTAGCCTCCTTATCTCCTTTAAGCATTAAATCCACATATTTTTCTTCTTCTTCACTAGATAAAGGGGGCGGAAAAACATTATTGCCATAACTCCCTGTAAAAAATAACATATTTTTTACCATATTTATTAAATTTAAAAACATAAAAACACCCTAATAAATTGTATTTTAAGAAAAGGAAAAAATAACGAACTAAAATAAAAAAAGTTAGTAAATTAATTTTTACTAACTTGGAATAATTCAACATCAACACTAGTTTCTTGACCAAATAAATCAATAATAATATTAAGACGATTATTTTCTGTATCAATATTATCAACTTTACCCATCATACCTTTAAATGGACCATCAACAATACTTACCGAATCTCCAACATGAAGGTCATCTTCAACATTAACGCGGCTCATGCCCATATTAACTAAAATACGGTCTATTTCTTGAGGAAGTAAAGGAGTTGGTTTAGCACCCTTACCACTTGAACCAATAAAGCCCGTAACTCCTGGAGTATTTCTCACGATATACCAAGCTTCATCAGACATAATCATCTCGACTAAAATATAACCAGGAAACATTTTTTTAATCTTTTCTTTTTTTACACCATCTTTAACTTCTACTTCTTTAGTTTCGGGAATAACAATACGAAAAATATAGTCTTGCATTCCCATGGATTCTATTTTAGCTTCTAGTTTTTCTTTAACTTTACTTTCATGTCCGGAATAAGTATTAACAACATACCATTCTTTTTCCATTAATTAAACAACCCCTTTATAAATGCTAGTATTAAATTTAAAACTTCAAAGAATGCTACTAAAACTACACAGAAAATAATGGTAGCTATTGTATATTTAACTATTTCTTTTGCACTAGGCCATTTTACAAGTTTCATTTCTTTTTTGATACCTTTAAATAAGCCTTCTTTTTTAACTTTAGTTTCTTTTTTCTTCTTATCTACTTTCTTAACTTTTTTGACATCTTTTTCCTTTGCATCTTTTTTTGCTTTAACTTCTTTAGCCATTTTAACCTCCTAAAATTTTTTTCAATTAAAAAACACTTTCGTGTTCATTAATAATATACCATATCTTTCTTTTTTATGCAACCTAATTTTGTTTAAAATGGTTTTCTTTTGTTTAAAATGGTTTTCTTTTTACTTCTTGAGGATTATTTTGTAAATAAGCTAAAACGTCTAAAGTTGGGTCGCTCTTTTTTATTCTAACATTATTTATAAATTCAGCTATTATACTTTTATAATTAACTCCTGAAGGACTAGCAAGTATTTTTCTAGCTTTAGCTTCACTACGACCAAATAACATTAAAAAGGCAACAGCTTCTTCATTTGTTATCACAATATCACTTCCTTTGCGTGAGTATGTATTTTAATCACAAATAGTTTTAAAGTCAACTAGTTTTTAGCTTTGATTAAATAAAATTAGAAGTTCCCAAATTTTTAAAGATGAGCAATAAGTCATTAAAACACTTAAATAATCATTCCCCGGTTTCTTTGCTTATCTTTCTTTTTCGTAAAAGAAAGTAAGGCCCATCCGGCGAGGATTATTGATTATTTTCCTTTATAAGTATATTATATACCTCATTGGTTTATTTGTCATTATTAAAGAAAGGAGTCATTTTGATGACAAATTATTCACATTTATGCAAAGAACAACGTAATAATATTGAATATTTAATTAGTTTAAATAAATCTTTTTCTTATATTGGTAAAGCTGTTTCTTCTGACCGTACTACTATCTCTAAAGAAATTAAAAGAAATAGATATGTTAAATATGATAAAAATCATTTTGACCAAAATATTATCCAAAATACTATTTCCAAATGCAAAACTCTTAAAAAACCTCCTTATGTATGTAATCCTTGTCCCAATAAAAAATATTGTTTAAATGCTAAAGTTTATTACAATGCTAAAGTGGCTCAAGAACATTATGAAGAGGTTTTATCTTCTTCTCGTGAGGGTGTTGATATATCTCCTGAAGTTGCTGAAGAAATTGAAAAATCTATTGTTCCTTTAATAAAGAACAAAAAACAAAGTATTAATCAAGTCTATATTAATCATTCCGATATTTTATATATGTCTAAACCTACTTTTTACAAATATGTCGATTTAAATGTTTTGTCTTTATCTAACATAGATTTACCTAAAAAGGTTAAATACAAAAGTAGAAAGAAAAAATATGATAATGATTACAAAAGAAAAATATCTCTTCTTAAAGGAAGAACTTATGAAGATTATTTAGATTTTATTTCTAAACATCCTAAAATGAATATTTGCGAAATGGATACAGTTGAAGGGAAAAAAGGTCATAAAGTATTATTAACTATTCTTATTAAAAATACTAAATTTATGTTTATTAGATTACTTGATAAGAAAAATATTGCTTGTGTAAATAAAGAAATAAATAAATTAAAAGAAAAATTAGGGATTAAATTATTTTCTAAAATATTTAGAATCATCTTAACTGACAATGGAATAGAGTTTTATGACCCTTTATGTATTGAAATAGATTACAATACAGGAAATAAAACTTGCAATGTCTTTTATTGCAAACCATACTCATCTTGGCAAAAAAGTAATATTGAAAGAAACCATGAATATATAAGAAGAGTGTTTCCCAAAGGTTATGATTTAGACAATGTAACTGAAAAACAAATTCAAAAATTAGAAGAAACAATTAACAATATTCCTAGAGATATTTTAAAAGGTAAGACACCTTACGAAGAAACTTTAAAATACTACCCTGATTTAATTAAAAAACTTAATTATAGATATATTAAACCGGATGATGTATCGTTAAATATTGAAAGTATTCTTTAATTATTATTTCAACGAAAAAGCAGAAGATTATTTCTTCCGCTTCTTCGTTGACAAATAAGCCAATTATTAATCTTTTCTCTTTTATTGTACGGGAAGTTAGTCGTAAAAAGACTTTACTACGTACACTTTTTAGTATGTCCATTTTCTTTTGGACATGTATAGATTAACAAAATTATTTGTTTTTTTCAAGTTTTTTTATTAATTTTTTTATTTATTTTCGGGACTTTAATCATTTATTTTATTTTTTTTACTATTTTGGGAACTTTCCTTTTAATTCAATCAGTTTTTAGCTTTTTTCTTTTTCTTTTTATTAATAGTATAGAAATTAATTCCGAGCAAAGTTGTTAAAGATACTATTGAAATAATAAGAGGTTTTGTTAAATCAAAACGATATTCCATTTTTAAAGTATGATTACCCGGTTCAACTTCTATGCCAATTAAAGCATTTAATAATTTAACCGGTTGTACTTCTTTTCCATCAATAGTTATATGCCAATTAGTATCATATGGTATAGAAGTAAAGATTAGTTGGTCTTCGGAAACTTGAATTTTTCCTTCAATTAAATCATCCCTATAATAAGTATAGGCAATTTGCTTAGTTGAAAGAATTTCATATATTTTTTTAAGCTTATCTTGATTTAATTTATAGATAACTAAATTATCTTGAGAAGCATTCTTATTTAATTTTATTTTTCCTTTAGAAATAACTTCTACATTATCTTTCTCTTCTAATAAAGCATATTCTTCATCAACTTGAAAATAATAGAAATTATCATCTTCTTCCGTAGGTTTTAAAATAACTTTATCATATATTTTTTCAACATCAGTCATTTTCTTTATTAAATCTTCGGTATTATTTTTTACATTATCACTAAATTTAATATCTAATATATTTTTATTAACAGTATATATTTTTTCTAAATAATAATTATTAGAACTTTGAACATTAAATAGTAAATTAAATAATTCATTATGAATATTACCAGACATTCCATTTTTTCCCGCATAATAACCTAATTTATTAACTAGTGTTAAAGTATCATTATAAGTCATGGAAGTAAAAGAATAAGTAACATCTTGATTAGTATATAAATTTTTATTTAAATAATCATTTTCCCCAATGGTAGTTAAACGATATTTTAAAGGTTTAGATTCAAAATTATTGGGCAATTTCTCATAACTATTCTCTTCTTTATTAGGAATAGTTAAATAACCCACTAATAAAGATTGAATTATTACGAAAAAAGATAAAGATAATTTAAGAACTTTTTCATTTTGACAAAATAAGATAAATAAACAAAATAATAAAGATACCCCATTAAAAATTACTATTAATTTATTCATCTTAGTTCCTAATAATAAAACGATTAATAATAAAGCTATAATAATAGGAAGCATTTTTTTAAAATCTTTTTTATCATAATTTTGAGCATTCTCTATAAAAAGCATAATTGCTAAAAAAGAGAAAATATAAGAATAACGATATGTTAAACCCACGACATTATGGAAAAAATTCATAATATAATCTACTTTTACGGAAAAAATACAAACGATAACAAGACAAATACCTATAAAAGTAAAAGCTTTATCACGCGAGGAAATTTTACTATTTAAAAAATAATAAATAACATTTAAAAAGATAAAAGTATTAACAGCAATATTAGGAAAAGTATTCCCGGCAAAATCCAACATTAAAATATTATTACCATAAAATAAACTTTTAATAAAATCGATGGTACTAACAAGATACATATTACCATTAGCATCAGAAAAACCTAATCCCATTTGTTTTTTAACATCAATTAAAATACAAAAATAAAAGGCAATTAACAAAATACTAAAAATAAAGGAACCTATAAATATTAAAAAAGTTTTTAATTTCTTCTTTATTTCTTTTTTGTCATAAAAGAAATTTTTAATTATAAAATAGACTAGACCATATATTAAAACAGCAAAAGCTAATAAGAAATTAGTGGCATAAATATAAGCTAAAGATAAAATAAAAATGGTGGGTTTATTTTGAGCAATTAACTTCTCTAAACCATATTGAAATAAAGGAAACATCATGAAGGTATCTAACCACATAATATTGTAATAATAAACAACTAACCAACTACAAAAAGCATAAGAAATAGTCACTATCAAAGATGTAAAATTAGAACAATTTTTACTTTTAGCATAAAAAGTACAAAATAAACTGGTAACGCTCATTTTAATTAAAATGACACTTAAAAACATAAAATCAGGATTATTAAAAAAGATAGCTACCAAATTTAGGGGACTAGATAAATAATAAGCAAAATTAAAAAAGAAAGAATTACCTAACCCATTATTAAAACTAAACTGATATAAAGTACCCGTTTTAAGTTTCATAATAAAATTATAAAGCATTGGTTTATATTGATAAATAGCATCGGATTTACCTAAAGCTAAAGCATCACCAAAAGGAGATGTTTTACTTAATAATAAAATTAAACAAAAAATTACAATTACAATTAAAGAATTGATAAGATAAGGAAGATATTTATTTTTTTCTTTTACTTTCATTTTTTAACTACTTTCTTTATTTAAAATGGCATTTTCATTTTACCATTACTAATATTTTTCATCATACTTTTCATCATTTCAAATTGTTTTAAAAGGCGATTTACTTCTTCAACACTTCGGCCACTTCCTTTAGCAATTCTTTGTTTACGGGTCGCTTTTAAAACTTCCGGATGTCTTCTTTCGTACGGAGTCATAGATAAAATGATAGCTTCAATGTGAGCCATATCTTTAGGGTCTACCGAAATATTATTTAAACCCATACTTCTTGCTTGAGGAAGCATTTTAATAATGTTTTCTAAAGGGCCTAACTTTCTTATTTGCTTAAAAGTTGTTAAGAAATCTTCTAAGTCAAAACTTCCCGTTTTCATTTTTTTTGCTTGTTCTAAAGCTTCTTCTTCAGAGACAATTCCTTCGACCTTTTCCGCAATCGATAGAATATCACCCATATCTAAAATTCTTTCGGCCATTCTTTCAGGATAAAATTCACTTAAACCATCCATTTTTTCAGAATCCCCAACAAATTTAATTGGGACATTTGTAAGATGTCTTAAGGAAAGAGCTACTCCCCC
This sequence comes from uncultured Bacilli bacterium, assembly GCA_947627805.1. Lineage (GTDB taxonomy): Bacteria > Bacillota_I > Bacilli_A > RF39 > UBA660 > SIG200. The sequence goes on along the minus strand of CANQXB010000003.1, from coordinate 9,384 downwards.
TTTAGTATCACCATCCATTTTGGTTAAAATACAACCTGTTAAATTTAAGGCATCATTAAATCCCGTAATAACATTAATAGCATCTTGGCCCATCATGGCATCAATAACTAAAATTATTTCATTTAATTTAACATTGGAAGCTATTTCTTTAAGTTCTTCCATTAATTTTTCATCAATTTGTAAACGTCCCGCTGTATCTACAATTACATAATCTAAATTATTATCTTTAGCATAACTTATTCCATCATTGACAATTTCTAAAACATTTTTCTTATCTTCTTTAAAAACCGGTATATTTAAAGAAGTCGCTATATCTTCTAATTGTTTTATGGCTGCCGGACGATAGATATCACCCGCAATCAAAAGAGGTTTCCGATTATATTTTTTTCTTAAAAGATTGGCTAGTTTTCCCGCTGTTGTAGTTTTTCCACTACCTTGAAGACCACATAACATAATTACTTCAAAATTTTCTTTAGTATCTAAAGGAACATAATCTCCCCCAAGTAAAGACACTAATTCATCTTTCACTATTTTAATGAATACTTCATCTGGTTTTAAACTTTTTTCAACTTCCATTCCTAAAGCTTTTTCTTTAACTGAGGCCACAAATTCTTTAACAACCATATAGTTAACATCAGCTTCCAGTAAGGCAAGTCTAATTTCTTTCATTGCATCATTAATATTATCTTCGGTTATTTTGCCTAAACCTCGAATATTTTTAATGGCTTTACTTAATCTATCTCCCATATATTCAAACATAATTATTCTCCTTTTAGTATTTCTTCAATACCTTTTTTCATCTTATTAATATCATCCAATTTTAATAAATTATTTAACTTTTCATTCTTAGCATATATTTTTAAAACACTTTCGTATTTATCTAATTTTCTTTCCACATTTTTAATGATAACTCCTACTCGCGATTTCGATATATGCTTTAAATCCGCAATTTCTTGCATGGTCATATCATTACCATAGTAATTATCAAATACTTCTTTATTATTATCATTTAGTAAATCTTTATATATTAAATATAAAGCATTATAATATAAAAACTTTTCCATTAAACCATGTCCTTAAATAAACCATATATATAATTTTCAATATCAAAGGGTTTTAAATCCGTCATTTTTTCTCCTAAACCAATAAATTTAACTGGTAAATTAACTTCTTCTTTAATCGCTAAAACGATTCCCCCTTTAGCAGTTCCATCAAGTTTCGTTAAAACGATTCCTGTAATATTCGTAATTTCCTTGAAAGCTTTAGCTTGCATAATGCCGTTTTGACCGGTCGCCGCATCAATTACGAGTAATGTTTCTTGAGGGGCCCCTTCAATATGGGTACTAATAACTTTATTAATTTTTTCGAGTTCTTTCATTAAATTAACTTTATTTTGAAGTCTTCCGGCCGTATCAATTAAAACAATATCAACATTTTTTTCTTTAGCTTCCACTAAACCATCATAAACAACACTTGCTGGATCACTTCCCTCTTTACCATAGAATAAAGAGTTAGTTCTTTTGGCCCAAATTTCTAATTGATTAACGGCACCCGCTCTAAAAGTATCGCCAGCAATTAACATAACTTTTTTACCTTCTTCTCCATATTTATGAGCCAGTTTAGCAATCGTGGTGGTTTTACCCACTCCATTTACACCCACCATTAAAATAACAGTTGGTCCATTTTCATTCATTTTAATTTTATCAGATAAACTTTCACCTTCCACATATATTACTAATAGTTCATCCACGATTACTTCTTTTAAATAAGCAGTATCTTTAATATTTTCATGTTTTACGCGGTCTCTTAATTTATCCATAAATTTCATGACGGTATTAACCCCAATGTCAGCCATAATTAAAATGTTTTCTAATTCTTCAAAATATTCTTCCGATACTTTAGTATATTTAATTCCTAAAATATTTAATTTGGAAACAAATTCTTCTCTCGTCTTTTTTAATCCTTGCTCATAATTCTTTATTTCTTCTTGTTCTTTTTTATCTTGAACTTCTTCTTTTTTACTTACTAAGTTTTTTAATTTATTAAATAAACCCATAAATATCACCTCTTTAATCATATCAAAATTTGACATTATTTAAAACTCTTTTTACATAAATAGTAGACATTTTTCAGAAATTAAGATATAATTAATATCAGTTAAAAAACTTTTTTATTTTAAGAAAGAGGGAAATTATGAAAGAAAATATTGCGACTTCGCTCGTTAGTTTAGGCGGTCTTGGTGAAGTCGGAAAAAACATGTATGTTATAACCCATGATGATGAATTAATCATTATTGATGCCGGGGTTATGTTTCCAGAAGTAGGCTTACTGGGAGTTGATTATGTTATTCAAGACATAACTTACTTAAAACAAAATGAAAATAAAATTAAGGCTTTATTTATAACTCACGGTCATGAAGACCATATTGGAGGCATTCCATTTTTACTAAATCAAGTTAAAATACCGGTTATTTATGCTCCCAAAATTGCTAATGATTTAATTGTTAAAAAATTAGATGAAAGAGGTATTAATTATTCTAATTTAGAAATAATTAATAAAGATTTAGTAGTTAAATTTAAACATTTTGAAATAGAGTTTGTTAATACAACTCACTCTATTCCTGATAGTTTTGCCATTGTTGTTCATACTCCGAATGGAGTTATCTTTGAAACTGGCGATTTTAAATTTGACTTAACTCCAATTGGTCCAATGGCCGATATTCATAAAATGGCTGAACTTGGTAAAAAAGGTGTAACTCTTTTACTTAGTGATTCCACTAATGCTCTTTCCACTGGTTTTTCTAATAGTGAATCGGTTGTTGATGAAACTTTAAATGATATTATTGGTCGTCATGTCGGAAGAGTTATTATTGCAACCTTTGCTTCCAACATCTATCGAGTTAAGCATATAGTTGAAACTTGTAAAAAATATAATCGAAAAATAATTGTTTTCGGAAGAAGTATGGAAACTTCTATTGAACTAGCTTTAAACAACCATTTAATTTCAGATAAATCAATATTTATCGATAATAATGGGGCCAAAAGTTTAAAACGGAATGAAATTTGTATTTTATGTACGGGAAGTCAAGGTGAACCACTCGCGGCCTTATCAAGAATCGCTAATGGAACTCATAAACAAATTTCCCTCCTACCTGATGATTTAGTTATTTTCTCATCTAGTCCTATTCCTGGTAATGCCGAAAGCATCAATCGTATAATTAATAAAATATATTTAAAAGGTGTTAAAGTATTTACTAATTCAGAATTCAGTGATATTCATACTTCTGGACATGCTAAATTAGAAGAATTAAAATGGATGCTAAGGATTATTAAACCTAAATATTTTATGCCTATGCATGGCGAATTTAGAATGTTAAAACAACATGCTAATATTGCTAAAATGTGTGATATTCCAGAAGAAAATACTTTCATTTGTAGTAATGGTGATGTTTTACTTTTAAATAATGGAGTTGTTACAAGAGGTGGCACAGTTCCATCTGGTGATGTTTATGTCGATGGTTCTAGAGTTGGTGATGTCGGAAGTGTGGTTATTAAAGACCGGAAATTAATGAGTCAAGATGGTATTTTAATAACTATCTTAAATATTAATACTTTGACAAGAAAACTTTTAATTAAGCCTAATGTTACCGCCAGAGGATTCGTTTTAGTAAATGAAAATCAAGAATTAATGACTAAAATTGAACATAAAATAAGTGAAATTGTTAATAATTTCTTAAAGACATCTTTATATAATTATACCGATTTAAAAAATCAAATTATTTTAGAACTATTACCATATATTAATGAACTAACTGGAAGAAGACCCATAATCCTTCCTGTTATTATGGAAGTAAACAAAAAAGAAGATTAAACCCTTTAAGGGTTTTTTTATTATAAAAAAAGAAGCTTTATTTAGCCTCTTCTTGTGCTCTTGTTTCTCTTATTACAGTAACTTTAATAGTTCCTGGATATTGCATTTCCGCTTCAATTTTATCTTTCATTTCGCGCGCTATTCGATAACTGTTTGTATCATCAATTTCTCCAGGCTTAACCATAACTCTGATTTCTCTTCCGGCTTGCATTGCATAGGCTTTTTCAACACCTTCAAATGAGTTACCAATTTCCTCTAATTGCTCTAAACGTTTAATGTAATTTTCCACTGAATCATTTCGTGCTCCAGGACGAGCGGCAGATAAGGTATCTGCAACACTAACTAAAACTGCAATAATTGATTTAGGGTCTTTATCACCATGATGGGAAGTAATGGCATCAATTACCACTTCATTTTCATGATATTTCTTAGCAATTTGTTCACCAATTTCCACATGGCTTCCTTCAACTTCAAAATCAATAGCTTTACCTATATCATGAAGTAAACCAGCTCTTTTAGCAAGAGTAATATTTTCTCCAAGTTCGGAAGCCATTAAACCACAAAGGTTAGCAACTTCAATAGAATGTTGTAAAGCATTTTGACCATAACTAGTTCTAAAATTAAGTTTACCAACTAAATTAATTAGTTCCACATCCATTTTAGCAATACCTAAATCCGTAATTGCTTTATTACCAAGTTCCGTAATCTTGTTATTAATATCTTTGCAAGTCTTATCATAGACTTCTTCAATTCTACTTGGATGAATTCGACCATCTTTAATTAAAGTTTCAATTGTTTGTTTCGCAATCTCTCTTCTTAAAGGGTCAAATGAAGAAATAACAATCGCTTCTGGAGTATCATCAATTATTAAATCAACACCAGTTACAGATTCAAAGGTTCTTATATTTCTTCCTTCTCTTCCAATTAGTCTTCCTTTCATTTCATCATTTGGTAAATCAATAGTAGAAACAGTTTGTACTCCTACTACATCATCAGCATAACGTTCCATGCTATTAACAATAAGTTGTTTTGCTTTGTCATTAGCAGTAACTTTTGCTTTTTCTTCTTCATCTCTAATATACTCAGAGATTTCTAAAGCCATATCTGATTCAACTCTAGCCATAATTAAATCATGGGCTTTTTCCTTACTTAAACCAGAAATCTTTTCTAGTTCTTGTACTTCTTCTTTTAGGATTTTGTCCATCTTATCTTCTTTTTCTTGTAAACTTTGTCCTCTAACTAACAAATTATTTTCTTTTTCTTCTAAAGCCATATCTTTCTTTTGTAACATTTCTTCTCTTTTATCTAAGTTGTTTTCTCTACTGATAAGGCGGTCTTCACTTTCTTTAAGTTCCTTTTTTCTTTCTTTAATTTCTTCATTAGTTTGTTGTTTTAATTTATATGATTCTTCTTTTAATTCTAAAAGAGAATCTCTCTTATGTTTATCAGCCTCTTTTTTAGCATCTTCTAGTAATTTATTAGCATTTCTTTCGGCACTTACCCCTTTGAAATGATTAACTAAAAAAACTAATAAGGCTCCAATAAAAATTCCAAGAAATAGAAATAAGATGATAACGGCTATATTATCCATTCTCTCACTCCATTTCTAATTTTTTTTACAGAAAATTTATAAAATATAATAAATATAATTATAATTATCCATAATCTAATTATAATCTTAAATGGGTATTTTATCAAGGTAAAAAGTTTAATAAAATAGTTATTATTTAAATTTATTTTATTTTTAACCTTTATTTTCTATTTCTTTGGGTTTTGTAACATAATGATAATTTAGTTTATTTTGACTAGTAACCACTGGTTCTCCAAGTAAATTTTCAATTTCATTTCTTGTATTTTTAGCAACTTTTCCTCCCTTGCGGGCTACTTTAATATTTTCTTGTAACCCTTGAGGACGTTCTTTCATAGCCAATCTTTTAGTTACTTCTTCACTTATATCGGCTAAAGATACTTCTAGACTGTCCATATTATCTCTTAAAGATTCTTTTCTAAGTCCCTTAAATTCTTTATATTCTTTTGCTGTCATACCAGACCATTCTTTATATATTTCATTAGTTAGAATAGCATATTCTTTATCTTCATTTATGCCATTTTCTTTCCAAACATCCGTAAGTTCTTTTCTATCTTGAATACTTTGAATTCTTTTAGAAATCCATTTTTCATCATAGCCTTTTACTCTATATAAATCTATTGCTCTTTGAGCGGCAAGTGATGGATTAAATACTTCATCAATTCTTTCGCGACCAAGTTTAGCTAACCATTCCTTTATTGGCTCAGCATTTTTGCTAGGAATCGACTCAATTATTCTAAACATTTCCTCAATATCACAAACATCAGTTAGACGATATTTGCCATCTTTTGATTTTAATTTCAACTGTCCGATTTTTTCGGACACTTCATTTCCCTCTTGTTTTAATTTACTTTTTAAATCACTCCAATATTTTCTTGGCCTTTCACTTTCAGATAAAACACCAACTAAATCTATAATACTTACATAATACTTTTCTTGTTCTTTATCCCATATGGTTCTAATTGTCTCATTATTAAATAATTTGTTTATTAAATACATTTTATCTTGTTTCATTTTTTCCAAACCTCCCTTTTCAACTAATAATACAAACAAAAGTATTTTAAAAATTTTTTTAAAAAGAAGATTTAATCTTCATCTTCTTTTTCTTCGGGTTTTGTAAAACCATAATGTTCATAAATTTTGTCTTCAATTTCTTTAGCTATATCAGGATTTTCTCGTAAAAACATTTTAACATTTTCTTTTCCTTGACCAATTTTTTCTTCTTTATAAGCATACCATGCTCCACTTTTTTCTATTATACCAATTTCACTACCAATGTCTACAAGTTCTCCTTCATGACTAATTCCTTCACCATACATAATGTCTACTCCCGCTGTTTTAAATGGTGGAGCCACTTTATTTTTAACTACTTTAATATTAGTCCTGTTTCCTACTACTTGGTCTCCTTGTTTAATTTGCTCGCCTCTTCTGATATCTAATCTTACTGTCGCATAGAATTTTAAAGCTCTACCTCCCGGAGTAGTTTCTGGATTTCCAAATAAAACACCGACTTTCTCTCTTAATTGGTTAATAAATATTGCGGTTGTATTGGTTTTATTTAAAGTTCCCGATAACTTTCTTAGAGCTTGAGACATAAGTCTTGCTTGAAGACCCACATGGCTATCGCCCATTTCCCCATCAATTTCGGCTTGAGGAACTAAAGCCGCCACAGAATCTATAACGACTATATCAATAGCTTCACTTTTAACTAAAGCATCACAAATTTCTAAGGCTTGTTCCCCAGTGTCAGGTTGACTTAATAAAAGTTCATTAATATCAACTCCTAAAGCTTTAGCATAAACAGGGTCAAGGGCATGTTCCGCATCAATAAAAGCCGCTCTTCCTCCCGCTTTTTGAGCTTCGGCAATGGCTTGTAAAGCAATCGTTGTTTTACCAGATGACTCGGGGCCATATATTTCAATTATTCTCCCTTTAGGAAAACCACCAACACCTAAAGCAATATCTAAGGCAATGGAACCCGTTGATGTAACATCAATTTTAATATGTTCATCGCCTCCTAATTTCATAATAGCTCCAGCCCCAAATTGTTTTTCAATATCTTTTAAAACTTGCTCTAAAGCTTTATCTGTATTTTTTGTATCTTTTTCTTTTGCTTTCATATTTCTCCTTCACACTCTCTGATAATTAAATTTTACCTTAGATTTTTCGGAATGTCAATATAAAATCGAACTTTTGTTTATAAATTTTGAAAAAAATAAAAAAATTTAACATCTTCGACTAAATTTGACAATTTTTGCATATTCTTTCTGCTATAATACATCCTCGAAGTGGATTTATACATAATTTTTATCCTTTCGTAGTGACAAAACCTACCTTCAATTTATTCTACCCTTTTTTTATTTTTTTATTATTAAACTTATTAAATCCACTTCAAAAAAATGATGGGTCAATTCCCATCATTTTATTTTTCTTCTCGATAATTATTTCCTAAAAGTTCAATATCTTGCGTTAAATATTTTATTCTTTCAATTATACGTTTAGCTTTAACCGCATCTTCTTTTTCTTTTGTAATACTCATAGTGTGAGTAAGTTCTTCTATATTTAAATTAGATGTAAAGAAAGTTGTCATTCCATTATTCATTCTCGTTTGCAAAATAGTGCCGATTATTTCATCACGACCCCATTCGGTTACTTTTTCTGCGCCAATATCATCTAAAAGTAAGATATCAACATTTTCAAGTTCATATAATCTATCACCCACACTATTTAAATTTTCTTTTAATTTGCGAAGTAATTCAGGCACATAGACAATTTCTACTCTAACTTTATATTTAGTTTTAATTTCGTTTAACAAAGCGGCGATTAAATAAGTTTTACCCGTTCCAAAATTACCATGTAAATAAAGCCCTTTATTAAAACCATTAGGATTATAATTATCATAAAAATTTTTAATCCATTTAATTACTTCCGTTCTATTTTTAGTAATTTTAATATCTTTTAGATGAGCACTAGCAATTAATTTTTCGCTAGTATTTTTATTATTCCTATCCTTTTGGGCTTTCTTTTCATATTTACAAGGAATATAAGAAAAGGCTAAATTGCTTTCGGAAACTATGGGAAAATAGACATAGCCTTTAACTTTATTTTGACATTCATAAAGACTAGAACATTTTTTACAATTATTTAATTCCTCTAAAGAATCATTTAATTTCATAACATTTTTTTGAACATCAACTTCTTTAATTTTTATTTTTTTAACTAGACCCTTAAACTCTTCATTTTGCATCGCCTTTAAATATTCTTTTTCTTGAGCTTTTGTTACAGTTTTTTTATCAATCTTTAGTTCCATCTTAATTAAACTCCTTCAATAAATCTTTTAATTCAGCTTCTTCTTCCGTACTCAAACTTTCATCTTCAATTTTTTGATTAAACCAAATTGGGGTTTTCATAACTTCGGTATTTTTAGTACTTGATGTAGCTTTCTTTAAACTTCTTTGGTGTTCTTTTTCCGCAAACTCCATGGCCTCTTTAGCGGTTTTCAAATTAGCCCTTTTCCATTGCGAAGCGATTGTTTCCACATAAGCTGCGGTAAGTTTATTATTATTTTTTCTTAAAACATAATCGATTAAGACATTAACTACGGCGGGAGGTAGTTCCAAATCAATGATTAAATGTTCAAGTAGTTTTAAATCTCTTCCTGTTGGTTTAACATTATGATATTTATGTCTTAAAAAATCGTAAGGAGAAGTATTTTCAAAAACAGCAATTATTCTTCCTCTTTTAGAATTATCACCAAGAGGATTTTTTAGATAATCTGGTTGAGTCCTGTAAACTAAAGTTGGCAAGGCTCCGGCTTTAAATTGATAATCTTTACGCGCTAAAATTCTGAGACCATTTTTATCAATACCCCCAAATTCATTTAAGCAACCTCTTATAAGTTCAATCATTTTTAAAGTATCAATATT
>CANQXB010000002.1 GCA_947627805.1 uncultured Bacilli bacterium | reverse complement strand
TAACAACAGCATTTGTAGTAAATGTTAATTTAGCTTCATCGCCAATAGCAACCTTACCATTATTAACATTAGCAATAGCTCCAGAAGTAGTGGCTGCTAATTCTATAGCACCTTTAGTAACTACTGAACCACCATCTTTTACTGTAAATAAATCAGTTGAAGCAGTTGTAACTTTACCACCTTTAACACCAGTTATTGTTAAAGAACCATTTTCTCCAACAAATAATCCAGCACTTGATAAATCTAATTCATGACTTCCAATATTAATTGTAAGTTCTTTATCTAATACTTTAGATGAATCGAAAGCATATACTGATGAAGTAGTACCTAAACCTACTGAACTAGATACATTAGCAAGTAATTTAATTGTATCTCCGGAATTGGCATCACCAATAGCATCAACTAAATATTTGAATTTTGAACTTCCAATACTAGCAACGCAACCAGTAGTACAATTTCCATGTGTGTAATCGCCATTATCAGAAGTGGCATGAACACCCATAGCCATTACAGCAAAAGCCATAACAGCAATCGCAAACATTTTTAAATTTTTCATTTTTTTCACAAACCTTTCCTTTCTATGTGTTAATTATACCCCCCCCAGTATGTTTCTTATGCCCAAAATCCATACTCTTCTAATAAATAATAGAAAGTTAAAGAAATTATTAATTATAGAAATTCCATTCTATTTTAATTGGTCTCGTTAATGTGTCTTTATTAACTTTACTTATTTCAATTCTTGAAATAAACGTATCTAATATTACTCTATTTAATTCTTTAATATCTTTATATTGTTCAAAAATTTTTTCTTTATCAACTTGTTTTTCTTTATCAATTAACAAATTATTTATATCATTATTTATTCCCAATAATTTATCTTCAAGTTGATTAATTTGTGAAGTATTGCTTTCTTTTATAATATTAAATTCTGCTATATCTAAAGTACCATTTACCTTGTCAGCATAAACCTGAACAAGTATATTCTTTTTATTTTGTATATCTGATTCTATTTTGCTTTTTTCCTTTTCAAGATTCTTTATATCGTTATCAATATTTGAATAGATATTTTGTTTATAATATTCTTTATTTAATTTGTTTAAATCAAAATATTCTTTTATTTTAGCTTTAATACAATCTAAAACATAACTTTTTAAATCTTCTATATCAATGGATTCTGTATTATCACATACATGTCCATCAACTCCTGCATTTCCTTTACATCTTAAATATTCTTTATTTCCTGATTTTACTCTTGAATTATTTTTATAAAAAGGCCTTCCACAATAAGGGCAATAAACTTTTTTTGAAAACAAAGGTAATTCCCCATTCTTTTGACTTCTGTTTCTTCTATTAGGTTTAAACATTGCACTTACAATTTGGAATGTTTCTAAATCTAAATTTGCCTCATGACAATGCGGAACAACTATCCATTCTTCTTTTGGTTTAAAAATCAATTTTTTGTTTTTAAAACTTGTTCTTTCGGCTTTACCTTGTACAAGTGATCCTATTTGTGTTTCATCAGTAACAATATTTCTTATCATTTGAGATGTCCATTTTCTTTTGTGTGGAATTATTAGAATATCACCTTCGGAAACCTTTTTAGTTTGTAGATTACTTTCTTTTTTTATTTCATCTACCGTAACATAAAATTTATATGCTATTGATTTTAAAGTTTCTCCTTTTTCAACTTTATATCTAATACTCTTTATAGGATTTCCTCTTTTTACTTTTATTCCTCTCGATGTTTTATAATCTGCTGGTGTTAAAAATTTTTTTCTCATTAAGACTTCAATTATTGCAGTCATGCTTTTTCCGTGTTTTAACATTCCAGCCATAATCCTTACTGCCTCTCTTGCATAATAATCTGGAATAAGATGATGTTTATCTTTAGGATCTATAATATATCCATAAGGTGCAAAACTACCAACAAATTCACCATTCTTTTTCATTGAATTAAGTGTAGCTCTTGTACTTTTAGATGTTTCCTCTACAGCCCATTCATTTACTAGCCCATTTATTTGTCTTGATTTTTTATTTTCTTCTACACTAGTATCTGAATTATCAACTAATCCTAGAAATCTAACATTCCATTCTGGAAAGCATTTATGCAAGTATTTTTCAACCATTTCCATTGAACGAGTAAATCTTGATTGACTTTTGCATAAAACTATTTCTGTGTTTCCTACTTCGGCAAATCGTATTGATTTTAACCACTCTGGTCTATTATCATCTACTCCACTAATATCTTCTTCACAAAATATTCCTACTACTGTCCAATCTCTTTTTGAACACTCATCAAGTAAATAAAGTAATTGATTTTTTATACTACCAGATACATCTCCATTTTCCAAATCACCATCTTCTTGGGATAATCTTATATATAGAATTACTCTAAATTTTTCTCCATCTTGAACAATTCTCCTTGTTCCATTTTGTTTCTTTTTAAAACAATCTGGATCATCTACTTTAGTTATTCCAAGAAGTTTTTTTACATTGGACGATACATACATTAAATTTTTTTCATCAATTAATTCTTTAATTCTTTTTAATTGTACTTTATCGGCGGTTGTTTCTTCTGGTACCGTATTAGCATTTTTTAAAATATTATTATAATTTGTATATTCACCTTCCTTAATTACATTTAATATCATTTATTTTTCTCTCCTCCAAAAATACTTATAATTTCTTTTTAGAAAAGCATTTATAATGATATATAAATGTCTTATAATAACTACATTCATTATATCATGTCCTTTTTTAAATTACAGCGTACTATCCGTAACTTTATCAACTTTAATATAATTTATTGGATTATGCTCTAATTCTAAAATGATATATGCTAGTTTACGATTAACTAAATCACTTATTTCTCCTTCAGATAACATAGGATTAATAACTTCGGTTAGTTCCCAAGTCCATTTTCTTTTCTTTTTATTTTCGTTCACACAAATTCCCCCTTTTATATTAAAAATTAATAATTAATTTGATTAGTTTGTTTTCCGACTAAAACAACTTGATAACCTTTATGACTTTGATTGCAAGTAATTAAGGTGATATATCTTTCTTTATCTGTTACTAATACACTTGCCTTTCCTGTTTTTTCTATATCATATTTATCAAATATTTCATATTCGTATTTAACTCCATTATAATAAACGTAAACTTTATCATTTAGATTCACTTTAACTAAATTTCTAAAAAATGCTACTTTACTATTTCCAGAATGAGCATACAAAATAAAATTCCCATTAACATCTGGATATTTACTACTATTATCAATACTTATTGCGTATTTAATAGAATTAAAGTTTTTAGTATTATCAACAAGTCCCTCTTTTAAATTTATACTAGGTATTTCTAATATAGAGGTATAATTAATTTCTTTTTTATTTGTATTATTATTTTCTTTTTCACTATTTTCTGTTTCTTCATTTTGAACATAACTTGTTTCCTCTATATATTCATTTACTTCTTTTTTCATTTGTTCTTTTGTTATAAACATATAGCTAAAATAAATTACTATCATTAAAAAGGATAATATAGCTATTATTTTACATACCCTTTTCATATATTTCTACTCATCTCCATTTCATTTTGCCACATTATTAATAAAGTTTTCTTTAATTCTTTATTACTTGCTACTTCTAATACAACTGAGTCGTTTTTCATTCTCTTTATATTAGCTAATTCAAATTTATTTAACACTTTATTTAATTCAAAGATAATTACATCATCTTCCGTATTAATTTCATTACTTATTTTATCTCTTAAAAAAATTCGTAAGTTTTGAATATAAGATAAAAAATTTTTAAAATTAATATCTTCTTCTTGACTATGATTATTTGTACTTTTTCTTAATTGTCTATTTACATTTCTTTGAAAGTTCTTTTTTAAATCATTTGTAATCATTTCAGAACTTCCAGTTTCATCATTACTTCTTAACTCTCTTAATTTTTCAACTGTATAATAGTTTTCAGTTAATCTTTTTAATATTTTTGTATTTCTATGTAAAATTGGATAATTTTTATATTGTGGGTAAATATCGCTATATAAATAAGTATCTCTAAATATTGGATTTCCAAAAGTAGGAAAAATAATAGTTTTATATTTTAATGCAATTATTTCATTTGCAGTTAGCAATTCTTTACCCATTAATGATTTAGTTTGATTAGCTCCAACTTTAAATGGATCTGTACTCATACTTATTGAATTAGTTTCAATCGTAGCTTTTCCTAACTTCTTAGCTATTACTTCCGCAGTTTCAACTGTATTTGTTTTTAAATACACTAATGCACAGTTATCTTCAATAATGTTAGCTATTTCTTTACCATATACTTGATCTAACTGACTAAAAGATTGAATAAAGAAATAAAATCTCATCCCTCTACTTCTCGCTACTGATACTACTGTTTCTATTGCATCTAAAGGAGGACAGTTAGCAAATTCATCTAATATCCAATCAACTTTTATAGGTAATATACCTTTATTTTCTTCTAAATTAGCAAATTTAGTTAAGTCTTTAATTAACATTCCAACTATAATTGTAACTAATTGAAAGTATGCTCTATCTTCATCTGGAACAATAATATATAAAGCTGTTGGTCTTTTACCTATATTTGTAAAATTAAATTCACTAATACTTGTAATATTTTCTACATTTAAATCATCAAAAATGGACATCTTTTCACCAAAGACAGCCGTTATAGATTTATATGTGTTTTCTGCGGATGATAAAATTGAAGTTAGATAGTCTTTTGATAAACTACCATACTCTCTTTGTGATAAATTCTTTTGTAAAAATGCTTGATTTTCTTTAATTAATGAAGATGTTTGAAATTTTTTTACACTTGAAATATTTATCTTACTTTCATCTATTAATCCAACTTTATAATCTTCTAAAAAGATTCCAACTATTCCAATAAATAATTGTTTTGAACTATTAATCCAAAACGGATCCTTTGAATTTTTTTCAGTAAAAATTAAATTAGCTAAAGATATTACTAATCTATTTGTTTCTGCTTGATGTTTTGAACTTAAATTTTGGTTAGTTTTAATTTCCTCCAATATTTTATCATTTGATTTACTCTCTAAAAATTGTTTTAATTTTTCCCCACTATATTTATTAATAAAATCAATATCATATAATTTTTTGCTTTTTATATCTTTAGTTATTTTCGTTTGATTATTCTTAATTATTTCTATTATATAATTTTCTAAATTATATTTACTTTTAACTTCATCTAAATACTTTTTAGAAGAAAACAATTTACTTATTGAAATCTTATTTACTTTTAAAAAATGAATTAAAAAGAACATCATCTTTTTATTATATAGACAATGTTCTTTCCATTCATCTATGATTGGTTGCATAATATTAATTTTATTTGATTGAGTGGGATTTCTAAAATCTATTGTAACAACATCATAACCATTATCTTTAAATATTTTACCTGTGGCATTAAATAGTTCTGCTTTAGGATCTGTTAAAACCACTGAATGTTTTTCTTTTGCTGTTGCAAAATGAATACTCATATTTAAAGAAACTGTTGCCGATTTACCTGAACCAGTAGAACCAACTAATAAAAAATGTGGAGATTTATTATCAAAATATACATTTTCAAATTTATCTCCAATTTTTTCATACCACACTGGGAATCCAACTTTATTAATATTATTTATTTTTTCTTTATCAAAATTACTTTTTATTTCTTTTAAATCTGCAAATTTACTACTACCATGTTCATTTTTGTTAGACAGCTTTCTTTTAGAAATACGCGGTTCAATTATAGCAATAAAAATCATCATTCCAATCACTATTAATAACAAAATAAACATTGGATACGACATTGGTTCAAATTTAATACTATCCATTATAACTCCACAAATTCTTTATAATTTTCTTTTAAAAATTCGTTATATTCTATAAACTTATCAAGATCAAGAGGTGTGTACATTGGATATCCATAATTTTTTTCATTTGTACTGCATACTTTTAAATCATCATTTTTTAAACAATATAATTCACCTTTTTGATTTTCATAATAATTTTTTATATTTTCTTCTCTTTTTTCTGGATTTACCTCATGTAATACATAATATTTTTCTGGATTAATTTCTCTTTCTGATTCCAATTTAATACATTCTTTTAAATTGCCTGTTAAAATACCATGAATAACACTTTTATATTTTTGATAAGTTTTTGCTATTCCCAAATCTAGCATATCATCATAATAATTACTAAAAAGTGGATTAAGAGTTAGCATTGATAATTTAGTACCTTTTGCTGGATGAAAATTTCCAATAATTATGTCTGATATTAATTTTTCATATTTTCCTTCAAAAGATTCACCTTCATATAAATTATTAATATGATTGTATGTTAGTGGTGTCAAGCAAGAATCAGCTAAATCAGCAGAAATAATATTATTTTTTTTATTCATTTTTATATTTTTTATATGATAATAACTCATAATTCCATACCTCCTTTTTCCTTTTCATAAAATTATAAGATTATTTCATTTTCTGATTCTTTTTTTTCATCATATATATTAACGTTTTCATTATAATCATGTAATATTTCTTTTTCTTTTAAAACTTTTATA
The DNA here is from genome assembly GCA_947627805.1 of uncultured Bacilli bacterium. Taxonomy (GTDB): domain Bacteria; phylum Bacillota_I; class Bacilli_A; order RF39; family UBA660; genus SIG200. The sequence continues at coordinate 53,068 of CANQXB010000002.1, read as the reverse complement.
AAAGTATCTATTTTTTCATTTATTGCTTTTCTTTCTTCCCCTATTGGAAATGCTTTAATAACTTCTGTTTCACCTTTATCATTTATTACTGAATTAATTACTTTATTTGCATGTCCACATAAATAATCACTTTTATATCCTAACTTATCATATACATAACAAGCAAATGCTCTTGCAAACATTTCTGCTTTGCTTTGCCAATATCCATTATCGGTCTTTGAAAAATAATCATCAAATTTAATTGAATTTTTATAAAAATCCGTTTTTATTTTTTGAGAACTTCCTATATTTTTTTCCTTTATATTTATATTATTTTGTAAATATGCTAAATTAATTCTTTCAATTTTAGGAATAACTTTTCCTACCGTTTCTGATCGTAATTTTGATAATTCATCAATCTCTTTATTACCTATCCCTTTTGAAATATAATCAATTAAATTATTAGATGATGTTTCTGAATTATCTATTAGTTTTTGTACTAAACTTTCTTTTTGGCTTTTTTGATTTTCAGTAAGATATTTTTCCGGAAAAAATGAATCAATATATTTTTTTGCTTTATTTATTTCCTTCTCATATTCCTCTCTTTGCAACTTAGTTGTTTCTTTATTACAAACTGTTTTATATTGCATTGTTTCAATAATATCTTTCATTTCTTTTAAAATTGGATCTGTAGAGTTATATCTTTCTGTTAAAAAACCATTAAGACCTAATTTTTTTCCTACAATATCATCTAAAGCATGTCCCCATTCATGAGCTAAACTGCCTGCACCTCTCATTTTTGTTATATTTATTACTTCTCTATCAGGTTCATAATGAGCTAAAGCAGAACCACTACCACGAGAACCAAAAGCTATAGACAATCTATTTCCTAATGATATATCTTCTGGAGAAATAGCTAATGCCTTGCTTAAATCCATTAGTGCTTCAAATCCATAATTTAATGATTGGTGTCTATCATTATCATTCAACCAATTACCAAACTCTCCACCTTTAAAAATAAAACTTTTCAACATATCTTCTCCAGTTATATCTTTTCCATTTCTTACATCTTCGCCATCACGAGAAATATTTTTTAGTTGTTTTGGAATAAATTTCTTTTTTCTATTTCTAGTATTTACTTTTGGACTAACTTCATAATTATCTAATATATACTTTTTAGCATCATCTATACTATTTAAATTATTTTTTATTATTTCTCCATTTTTCCAAATAAAAAATGTGTTTTCTTTCCAATTATCTGGATTACTAAATTGTTCTTTGGGATAAATATAATATTTTACAAATCTTTCTTTATGCTCTATTGTATTTCTATCATTATACTTTGTAAATTTAGTGTTGTCTTTTGAATAATAAAAAATTTCGAATTTTGATAATATTTTTTCTTCATCAGTAAAACAAAATTGATTTTTTATAATCTCATTATCAATTCTCAAAAAATTTTTAATATTAAGTAAATTTAACATTTTTTGGTTGATATAATCATATGCTTCAGAAGAATTTAAAACTGAATATGGATTATTAAATGTAACATACTTACTTAAAAAATCATTATAAAAATTAAATATTTCATCTTCTTTAGATAAATTCATGGCATAATCTCTTATTTTTCCGACAAACTCCACGTATCCTTCTTGTTTATTCATAATTAATTCTGGAGTTCTATCACGATAGGTAATAATAGGTTTGGTTGGAATTGCATCTCTTATCAATTTTATAAAATAAGCTACTCTAACAGGCATGCCATTATCAACCATTTCTTGATAATTTGGCCTTTTCCAAACATTATCTTTTTTTATTAGTTTTATTTTTTCAGCATCATTCATTCCAACTAAATCAGCAATAGATAGTCCTCGTTCTTTCCATAGATCCTTTTTAGCTCCTCCAATTTTCTCTCCAAAATCTTGTATTTCCAGAATATTTTTCCCCCCTTCTAAATAAAAACTAGACAAAATTAATATCTAAATCTTCTTTATCTTCTTCTACTTGTTGATTTGATATTTGCACAGTATTTTTATCTTCTAATTCTTTTTGCATTTCTTTTTTCTCATTTTTGAATAAGTTGTTCTTTTTTTCTAATTTCCTTTCATAATCACTTAATAATAGTTTCATTTCTTTTGAACCGAATTTCTTATTTAATTTATCTAAATCTAAGTCATAGGTTCTTTGTATATTTTCAGTATAGGTTTTAGTTTTGTCATAGTTTATGCAACGATATTCCAATTCAATAATAATTTCATTATGATAAATATTGATAATTTTAATAGGTTTTAAGGTATGTTCTAACCTTTCGTCATATAATTCATAAAAACCATTTTCATTACAATATTCATCCATATAATTATGATCTACAAGTTCAACATCTTTAATGTTCTTATTAAAAATTTGTAAAACTTTAATTATATTTTCCTTGTTGTGCTTATATTCATTAAAACTATAACGTTTATATTTAGAAAATTCAGAAGTATAACTTTTATAATAATCTTCTGGAATATCTACTCGAAAACATCCATTTATACAAATGTATTCTTCATTTGGATATTTTTCCAAGTATTCTTTAGATGTCATAGAAGTATATTTTTTTGGAATTCTTCTTCCTAGTAAAATTTCTATAAATAAATTTTTATTATCTTCTGTTTGAATAATTCCTCTAACTCTATGATTTCTTGTATCGTCAATATCCATTCCCATTTTTACTAATTTAACAGTAATATCACCATTAGGATATTCTTTTCTATTAAGATAATCTTTCATTTTTCCAATTCCTCCTCCATATTATCCTTATCTTTTCCAACATCAAATTCATATTTTTCCATTCTAATTTCATATCAAGATTTTTACTTAAATCTTTTCTTAAAATGGCTGGTAATATATCTTTTTCATTCTATATTTCTGTTTCTTCTATATTATCTAAAAAATCTTTATTAAAATAATCAGGTATTGAAATATCTATACTTTCCATCGCATCTTTTAATGTGCAATCATCTGGTAAATATAGGTCTCTTTCAATTTCCATTCCAAAAGGCAATTTTATTTCTTTTAATTCAGATAACTTTACATACCCAAATTCCGCCATATCATCATCTCCTAAATGACAATATCCATACATTATATAATCGCCATTTTCTAATTTATTACCTTCTGTGATAAACCATGTGCCAACTCCAACAGGATTAAAATACTTTACCACAACTTTAGAATCTCCTAATAATCCATCTTGACTTCCTAATGGATATTTTTTAAATTTTTCTTCTATTTCTTTTGTAATTAGTTCCATAATCTTTATCCCCTTACTTTTTACTAATTAATATAAGAAGATTCGTTTTCATTATCTGAATCTTCTTCATATTCATTTTGATAATCTGTTACATAATCCACAATTTTACCATCTTCTAATTTTAGATGATGATAACCATCATAATCCTCATTAACAAATTCCCAATTTAACTCACCATCTTTACAATTTTCGCTAAATTTTATTACTATTCCTACTGGCGAAGACCATGCAGTTAAAAAAGAAATTTCATAACAATCATCAGAAACAACATTAACATCAACTTTTTCTTCAACATTCCATTTGGTTCCCCAATTTCTAAAACGCCAGTCATACCATTCAGAACTTTTATAATTTTTTATGTTTTCAAAATATTGTTTTCCTAACTCTTCAAGTGAATTAAACTCAACATTATAGTTATCAAAATTTCCACTGAAATTACTTTTAGCACTTTCTAAACTTTTTGAATCTTTTTTATATTTATTAATTGTTTCTTCATATCTATTCCAATAGTTGCCACACCAACCTTCAATAGTTTTTTTTAAAATCTTTTCAACATAGTCCCTATCTTTAGAGTTTAATGATAAATAATAACAAGCAACTGCTTCATTCTCAATACCCACGGTTGGTAAATCTAATTCTTTAGGCATAGGCACTAATTTGTTAAAATCTAAAATATATTTTCCATCTTTTTTTGTTAAAAGTATATTTGCTAATCTTTTATTACATGTTACTTTATTTTGTGTCCAATTTGGCATATATTTCATCAACTCCTTTACAATTCTTTTCCGTTTTCATACGCATTTGATAAATTCTTTAAGGCATCTTTTTCGCTGTCAAACTCTTCTACAAAGCAATTGCCTGTTGTATTATCTACAGCTATATACTTATTCTCATCATAATTAATAATTGGTTTCGTATCATATTTACCAAATAATTCTTCAAAATTCGTTTATTATCCCTCCTCTACACTGATAGCATTTTCAACTTCATTTTTTGAGCTTTTTGATTCAATTTCTAATTCTGTTATTTCAAATTGTTTTACTAAATAATCTTTTATATCATCTAATTCATAATCCATATCATCATCAATACTTCCATATATATAAACAAAACAAAGATTATTATTTTTATCTTTGCCTTCTTTAACTTCCCCAAAAAATCCATCTGTTCCAGTTCTAATTGAACAACTAGGTTGCCATTCATCTTGGGAATTTATTATTTCTTTTGCATTGTCGTTTATTCCTAATGCTACGCAAGCAGTATCCATTCCAATTCGATATTCTTTTAAGTTAATATCATTTAAATAAGATATTCCATCCTTAATTAAATTACATAAATTATCTTCTTTTTTGATTAGCATAAAAAAATCGGTATAACTTATATCGAATTCTTCTATTTTTTCTTTTTTACGAATAATATCTAAATTTACTATCCAATCTTTTTCATTTAAATTTTCAATTTCATATCTGCACAAAACGCCTTTATTATAATAAGGATCCGAAACAACTATATGATTTAATTTCTTTATTTTACCTTTGTAACGCATTTTACATTCCCCCTCTTTTTACAATGTCTTTTCTACTGTAGGTGCTTCTCTCAAACCTTTTTCAATTTCAATTTTTTCTTCAATTGCTTTTAATTTTTTAACAAAACTTTGATTAAAAATTTTAGTTTCATTATAAAATATACATTTTTTGATTTCTTCTAGTCTTTCATCACTAACCCATTCAATAGGAATATCCATAACTTCTTTCACTAAAACAGTAGCAAACATATCGAAATGTTTTTCCATTGCCACTCGATTAGATTCCATCATTCTCACTTCTTTCTATTTATTCTAATTCTTTATCAGTTTCTATTTCTGAATCTTCATTTAATTCCACTTTTTTAAATTCTTTATCAATATACTTATTTAATATACCATTTAAATACTTGTATTCATCATCCAATAAATTTTCTTTATATAATTTTAATTTTGAAAAATTAATTTTTTCATATTTTTGAATATAGTCTAAGTAATGCTTTAATTCCACTCCTTCATCTAATAAAATTTTTCTTTCACCTTGTTCATTATAATTTTTTATTTTATTTTTAATTGGTAACATTTCATTAAAAACATATTTTGTTTCTGTAAAAGTTTCATAATCTTTAATTTTTTCAATAGATGATACAAACTTATCTCCAGCCCATAATCCAATTCTATTTTTGTTTATAGTATAATAATCCCCTCCGCCTTGTTCATTACCACATCCAATTAGAAGAGCAAAAGAATTGAATTTTACTGCATGTATATTATTTTTTTCATAGTAAAACCATTGAACAGGTTGCTTTAAAAGATCGACAAACTCTTTCTTGTCTAGGTTATAAACATACCTTATATTAGTTATATCTTTTTTAGGTGCAACATTTGTAAAGTAGTTTCCCCAATCATATACAGTTAAATTTTCATCAAGTAAATTATTTTCGGTTTCAAGTTTATCTATTAATTTTTCTGTTGTGGTTCCATCATTTCCTTCTGCATAATCTCCAACATGAATTACTCTATCACCCTTCCATTCGTTTGCAAGTAAAGATAAAATATCATCACAATAATCATTTCCTAAATAAGAATGTTCTGTGAGTTTTAACATAGGTTTTGCTCTTTCACACTTTTGCTTTTTATCTAAATTTAAAAATTTATAATATTGCCCCATTTTATCGTTCAACCTCCTTATCTAAATTTCTTACTTGATTATATGACTTATTTCTTAAACGTAAGATTGTATTTTCAACTATTACTTTTACATTTAGATTCATATTACTATTCATTTCTCCTTTCTATATTTCTATTTCTAAATCTTTATTAATTTCATTTTTATTTTTAAATAATGTACTATTAGAATAAAAAGCATCTAATACATCAACAGTTAACGGTTCTTTATCATACCAATCTTTTGATGTTTCTATTGAATAGCCAAAAGTCATTCCTTTACACGGTTGATATTCAAAAATAATATAATCTGATACATAACCATTTATTTCTGCTAAATGCTGCCATGATTCAAAAGTTTTATCATTATGAAAAAGGCCTTGTAATCCAAGGTTACTCATAAAATTATAAAATTTATTAAACTCTAATTTGTTTCTTATAATAATAGTATTAACACCACCAAAAAAATCCAACCACTTTATATCATCTCTATTCATTAAGTTATCACCTCCATCATTTTTCAATATCCATATCATCTTTTTCATATGCCTTTATTAACCACGCAAAAGCATCTTTTTCACTGTCAAACTCTTCTACAAAGCAATTATCTGTTGTATTATCTACAGCTATATACTTATTTCCATCATAACAATAAATTAATTTTTCATTCGTTGGTAATTCTTTTTTATTAACCCAATTATCAATATATTTTCTTACTATTTTTTCACTAACTTTTTCTATATTATATGTACTCGCATAAAACATTTCTGAATCTTTATCACAATTATATACAGGTTCATTATTAGAATTGTATATTTCAACACATACACAATTTCCATCATAAAAATACTTTCTCATTTCTTTAATAGCTTCTTTTAAACTATTAAAATCTTTATAGTAATCATCGGCAAATCCCTGATTTCTATCTTCTTCTGTTATCCAAATTTTTACATAATATTTATTTTTACCATTATATTTCATAATCTAAAACCTCATTTAAAAAATCTATATCATCATACCAAAAATAATCGGCATCAATACAAGTTAAATTATCTGAATCTTCACCTATTTCATAATCACCGTCAATAGTTCTCGCAATATAAACTTTTTCATTATTTTCTAATGATTTTACTCTTAAATTTTCTCTATCTAATGTTTTATAAAATTCAAAATAGCTATCTTCAATATTACTTTTTGCAATATTTATCATATCTATCATTTTTCTATTTAACTGACCATTACAATGATCAACACAACCATTTTCTCTAATATCACTTAAATATTCATAAGATTTTTTTAATTCTGCTAAAATTTCTTTATCTGTCATAATCAATCCCTAAATCCTCTCTATTTTGTTCTTTTTCTTTTATATCAAACTTATCTTTAAAAAGTTGATATAATTTTTTTTGAATTTCTTCATCTGTCATTTCTAAATTAAACCACTCTGCATCTTCAATTTCATTTTCCCAATAATCATGAGTATATTTATATCCATATTCTACTTTAGCTTCACCATTAGAATAATAATGAAGTTCTACACAATTACCAAAATTATTTACTCTAGCAAGTGTATAAGAATTTCCAATTTCTATATCTTTAACTTTGGTTATCGTTTCACTATTTAAAAAGCCATGTACTGGTACTTCATCAATAAATACATCACTATCTAAGTATTCAGATAAACCCAGAGCATCTAATAGTTTAGTCCTAAGAACACAATAATCATCATAATATTTTATATATTCATCATAGTCTTTTTTGGGAACATGATGTTTTTTTATAAAATTATGTGCTCTATCACTCCAATATTTATCTTTTTTTCCCTTTTTAAATAAATCTTTAATAGTCCAACCATTTGCATATATTTCATTGTATTCTAAAACTTCATAATACAACTCTTCTAAATCTGGCGTTATGTAATCTTTTATATAATCTAATCCATCAAAATCACTGCCTTCAAAATTGTGTTTAAATTCTTTTAAATTAATCCTGTATAAAAGGTTTAAAGCATCTTTTTGGCTGTTATCATATTTTATCCATTTACTATAGATATCATAAGAATTTTGATTTGTTAATTCACATAATTTTTCAAAACATCTTTCTCGAATAGTAGTATCAGCATAACCACCGAGTAAAGTATAAACATCTCCTTTCCCAGAATTTAAAATATTATTTAAATCAAGAAAAGTTACTGTTGGAGATAATGTTTTACCTAACTCATCAGAAGGATATTTTGATATATACCAACTTTTTATAGGCATATCTAATTTTTCTTGTGCATTATTAATTTCTTTTTTAGTCATAAAGTTCTAATTCCCCCTTATTATCTTCAATTTTTAAATTATTATCTTTTAATAAATCAATTATAGAATTTATATTATTTATTACCGTTTCAAAATCATCCCAAGATTTAATATCAACAATAACACTATCGTTTATATTCATTTTATATTTCCCATCAGATACTTCATCAGTATTTATTTTTTCAATTTTTATATTGAATTTATTTAGTAAATCTTTATAATAGTTGGAAAAACTACGTGTTGTTAAGGATGAATCATCACTACCAAAATCTTCAAAAGGAATCTTTGATAAAAAATTTATATTATATTCTTTTGACACTTCCAAAACTGGTTTTAATTTTTCTTTATAATTATCAATAGTTTCAGAAATTGATAAATGCTCTACATCGTAATTAATAAAATTATTTTTATCTAATTGAATTGATATACTATCACAATAACTTGTAGCTTCATCATCCACAACATCATAATAATCTAATTTTAATAAAACATTGGCATATCTTTCTCTTTCAAATCCTTCAGAATACATATAACAAATTTTATAAAAATCTTTAGCCATTTCTATATTTTTAAATACATTTAAACTTTCACCACAAATAGTTAATACTTCATTATTCATACTATATCTTCATCTCCTTTTTATAAGACTTTTTCTTCATCTTCTAATTTGAATGTTTTATCATCTTCTTTCATTTCATTAAAAACAAAATCTAATCTATTACTTTTACTATATATTCCATCTTTTTTCCTAGTTATTCGATTTATCAATTCTCTACCCATACTAAATTTCCATTCCATCATCAGTATTTAAAAAAGCTTCAAATTTTTCATTAAATAATTCCCATAATTTTTTTTCTATATCTTCTTCTGACATTTCTTTATTAAACCAATCTACTTCTTCAACTTCATTTTCCCATTCATCATCATTAATTTTAATGCCATATTCAATTGTTGCTTTTCCACCATTATAATGAAGTTCAACACAATTTATATCATCTATTACTCTTGCAACAGTAAATGAATCAATATCATTTAATTTGTTAGTATTTGTTATAGAAAGATAATATGCTCCTTCTTTATGATTTAATAATTCTTTATTTTTTTGAATGCTATATTCTTCAACAATACAGCCTGTTCCTGCAACATACTTATTTTTAAAATCCACTTTATAATTTAAATCTTGAAAATGTTTTATTGCTTCGTTAACATTTAAAAATGCATTATAATATTCATTATCTTTATGTACTACAACATCATAGCTATTTTTAAAATACATAATTTCTATTTTATGTTTTCTATTTTTTACATCATCTAATGACTTTATATATAATGATTCCATTATTTTAGAATCATCTTCTCCTACATAAATATCAAAATCTTCAGTAATACACTTTTGTATCAATTTACCCTTTTTATTAGTATTATCACTTACCAAAGTAAAACCACTTGCTCCCCACTCCCAAGAAAATGGCTTTCTATTATCATTATAGAAAACAGTACAAGTATGATTTTTCCCTTTTGTTAATCTAATTAATCGTTCATCTCCATCAAAACAACCTAATTTAATTAAATCCATTTCTTTATTATCTTTAACTTTTAAAACTACACAATTTTTATTGTTTTCGACAATATCTACTAAATAACATAACTTCTCTTTCATTGTTACACCCCCATTATAAACTAATTTCAGTTTCTTCTAATTTAAATTCTTTTCTTTCCATTTTCATTTCATTAAATGCAAAATCTAATCTATTGCTTTTATTATACTTTCCATATTTTGAATATACACCTTCTAACATTACTTTAAATTTATATAAAATATTATTCATTTTTATTTCTTCTATATTTCATTTTCTACATCACAATTTTGTGATTCAATAAATTCATCAGTTTCCATCAAGCCTTCATACCAATCAATTATATAACCATTACCATAATTTCTTTCATAGTCCCCTATAATATCAATATCACCATCATCATAAATACTTTCATAGTATTGAAAACTTTCAAGACATTTTTCTATTTTTTTTAGTTTTTCTTCTGAAAGATTTTCTTTTAATACTTGATAATCAATACAACTAGTTAGAATCTTATAATCATTAATTTCTTGTACATCATCTATATCTTTCTTAAAATTTTCATCTATATAGCAATTTTCTTTTATACAATCATATAAATTATATTTTATACATATTTCGTTATATAAAGTTTTATTATCATCAACTAATAATAAATTAGCTGACAAGTTATTAACATATAAAACTTTACCTTTAAAATATGAACTATCGGTTTCTATTTTTATCCCAATAGCTTCATGAGTATCTATATATACATAATCCCCATCATGACAATCATAATAACAAATTTCATTATCAGCATATACTAAATCATCTTGTGAATCACATAACGAATTACTTTTTTGGATTTCTTTTTTTATATCTTCAACAGGATAATCAAGATATTCTTTTATTGATTTAGGAATTTTACTTAAGATTTCATTTATCGGTAATTCTTTTCTCGATAAATTTTTCAAAGAATCTTTATAATTAAAATAACTACGATATCCAACATTTTTCAAAAAATCAAAAACTTTTATATTATTATTTTGGCAAATATCCTCCAAAGCACTATAATTTCTTATATCACATTTTTTAAACTCGCTATCAATTTTTTTACAAAGTTGTTTAATGTTTGTCATAATTCTAATTCACCTTCTTTATCTTGTCCTTTTGCTAAACAAGGTTTTATTATTTTTTTTAATTCATCAACTAGATCTCTTTGATTTTTAAAATAATAATATTTATAACTTTCTTGATATGCACTACTATTTATATCTAAATCTAATTGTGCTGTTGTAATTGATAGTTGTCCAAAATCATGGCATATCCATATTCTTTTATTTACTTTTTTACTTTCCATTATTATCCATAATGGCATATTAACTTCAACATAATCTTTTTTTCCCATTTTCATCCAATAAGAATGGTCAGTAATAGTATCAATATCTGCTTCAAAAATTAATTTATATATTTCTTTATATTTATGATGATAAATTGAATTATCAAGCTTTTCTATTCTAATCATATTGTCTTTTCCTCTGATTTTTCTTTATTTAAATTTCTATCATCATTAAACGTTGTTTCTAAATTACCATATCCTATAATTTTGTATTCTCCTTTATTTATACTTACTACATTTTCTAAGCCAAATTTTTCGACTTCTGATTTTAGAATTTCAAAATCTTCGTTTGTATAATCATCAGAATAAAAATTTTCCCAATCTTCTTCTGTTATATGACACATCGAAGAATCAGAAGCACATACATCATCATAGATACTTTGTAATAATCTTGAACATTCACTAACTTTTGGTAGTTTTAAATATTTATCTAAATCATCTAATATTAAATTTTTAAGAACATCTTTTATATTAATAATTTCATTGTCATCCTCGAATTTATAAAAATCTGCTGCATAATAACTAGCAACAATATTAGCAATCTCTATATTATTAATTTTAATAATTGCATTACATCTTACCATATCATGATCTGATAACCACCAAATATTTAGTATATTTATTTCTTTATCTTTATTTTGTTCTTTATACCATTTTTCAAATTTTTCCCATTCTTCTTTTTTATAAAGAACATCACTTAAAAATAGTACACCATATTTCTTTTCTAATTTTTCTTTTTGTTTTAACCAATAATAAAAATCTTCTCCATTAATTTTTGCTAATTCTTTTTCATACTTTTTCATTTCTCTTGGTGGGCATATCTCATCTAAATAATCTTCAATCATATTGAATTTTCTATTACCTATTTCTTTTTTTATTTCTTCATATTCTTGTAAAATACTCATATCAAATCCCCCTTTATACACAAAATAAAAAGCCACCAAATTATTTGGCAACTTTTAATAAATATTTACTTTTTTAGATTATATATTATTTCTTTAGAAGTTCCTGTTTTTTCTATTATTTGCATATTTATTAGTTTATTTAAAATAGATAGTGTTTTTACTTTCTTTGTATTAAGTAATTCTTCGGCTTTTTCACGAGTTAATCCATCATTAGTTCTTAAATATTCTATAATTGTAGAATATTCAGGTATAATTTTCAACTTTGGTATTGTTATTAAAAAACTATGTGGAGCAACAACTATTTTTGGCTGATTTTCACTAACTCTATAAATATCTAAAATTCTTGGTATTCCACTTCCATAAGCTTCTACTAATCCCAATCTATGAAAGATATTAATTAATTTTGGATTTCTTGAAGCAGAACTACCTATTTTTATATCTTCTATTGTTAAGCCATTTACTAAACCACCTAAACTTAAAAATTCAATACAATCTTTAAATATGTGAACTAAATTACTTCCAAATATTTCGTAATCTCTATGCCCGATACTGTTTAGCAAACATTCTCTTAATACTTCATCACTATATTCTAATGTTTCTATTCTTTCAAGTCCAATTATTTTTGCATTGGTTTTATTATTTACTTTTAAATATTCGTATGCTTCTTCTAATTGTTTAAGTATGCTACCAATAGATGTTTCTTTTTTATCTAAAAATTCTGTTTTAGTATTATTAGTATAAATGGCCATTTTTATAGTATAAGGACATTGATCAGATAATAATAATGCTAAATTAGTATATTTTCCGTTTTCATTAATTAGTCCTAAATTTTTCTTTTCAATTTTACCAAATTTAAGTTTTTTTGCTTTAAAGACATCTTCAGTATAATTAAAAGTTAATTCTTGATTAATACTTAAATTTTTTTCAAAGGTAATTCCAGAAGATTCTACTATCATTTCCTTTATTAAAGACTCGCTCGCTTTTTGAGTAGTAGCTCCTACTCTTACATAAACGCCATCAGAAGTCATTCCTTTAGATTTTATATAATATGGTTTATTAGTACCTTGCAATACTTCAATAATTATTATATCTTTTTCTTCCTCTTGTGCTATTTTTAAAGATACTAAAAAACTAATATCAGGCGATATTGCAGCATGAATACTATCACTAATAGCATCTAAGTCTTTTTTTGCATTTTCTAATCCATAGACTTTTCCATTATCATCATATCCAATTATGATTGTTCCACCATTGGTATTGCAAAATGCTATTACTTCTTTAATTATTGAATCATTTGATTGTCTTTTAAATTCTAATTTTTCGGTTTCAACCATATTATTACCTCCAATAATTATTATAATATTTAATTAATAAAATAGCAATTTAATTATTCGTGCGTTCACGATGCGTTCATTTTTTTGATTGATTTTTTGATTTTAGGCCCATTTTAAAGCATTTCATGCGTTCACGATGCGTTCATTTTTTTCTCTTGAAAAATCAATTTATATTTTGTAAAAATAATAAAAACAATAAATCACCTAATTCATTTTTAATATCTCACTTTTCATAATTATTTTCATTTTCATAAAACATTTTATAAAATTCTTCAGCAGCTTTATCTTGTTCATAGCTTAAACGATCTAAAGCATACATTATTTTATTTTTATAAGTTTTTCCTTTTAAAAAATTTCTTAATAAATTTATTTTAAGATACTTAATAGTCTTATTCTTTTTGGAAGCAAAATCTTTTTTATATTCTTCATAAATAAATTGATTTATTGCATCTTCCAAAGTAAAATTATCCTTTTTTATTTTTCGCTTTCTATTATTAAAATTATATAAAGCATGATTCACAATTGCATTTAATATATAATTTTCATTCTTATCTAATTTTTCTCTTATCATTTTGTTATTAATTGCCTTTTCAAAGCCAACATCTGAAATATTATTTCTTCTATCTATATCAAGCAATATACTATTTATTTTATCAATTGAATTATATATTTCTTCTTTAGCTTTTTTTAATGTATTATCATTAAACAATTCTTTTTTTATCTCCGAAGTTAATTTTCTTATTTCTTTACCAATATCATTTTTTGGTAAAGAATTATATTTAATATATTTTGTTTTTCCATCTCTAACTTTATCCAACAAAAAACCAAGTTTAATTATTTTTTCTTCTAATTTCAAATCTTTAAGTTTTTTTAAGGTAAAGTTCTGATCTTTAGGATTAAAATATTGTTTTAAATTTTTAAAATCTTTTTCTAATTCAATTAATGCTGGTGTATATAATTTTTTTCTTTCAATAGTTAAAGAAGCTTGTCTTTTCAAAAAGTTTATTTCGTTATCTGATAATGTTAATCTTATTTTATGAGCTAATTTATTTTCTCTGTTTCTAAAACATTTATTTTTCTCAATCCAAGATATGTGGAAATGATAATTATTATCTCTATCATTATGTAATGCCACTATCCATTCTAAATTCTCTTTTGGATTCTCGTAACCACAATAACTTAAAAATTTAGGCATTACATCAACTGCAATTTTCTTTTGAAGTTCTTTAATAGAAATATTTTCATCAACATAGTTTTGATTAAAAGATAATACTGCTAATTGTATATTACTATCTTCTATATAATTACACCATCTTTTTTGCATAGTTGGAACATCTTTATCTAACAAAAAAGTGCCGTTTTTAAGCATTGCCATTTCTTCCCTCTTCATTTGATTTTCTTTCATAACCTCATCAGATTTTTTACCACCCATAAAATAATCAAATAATGAATCTTCATTTTTATTTATATAATCTTTAATAGAAGTATGGGCTTTTTCTTCATCTCTGGAATATTCATAAAAACCAATTATATATTCTTTAATTTTCTTTCTATAATCGTTTTTATCTTTACAATTAATAACTATCCAATGATCAGAATTTTTAGCTTTCTTATAAATCTTTAAATTATTTGTTGGATTATTTACTGCATAGTATGGATGAGTTATAAAAATCAACTTAGAATCATTATTCATGTTTGTTTAAAATAACATTACATACACCATCTATTTTCTTGATTAGATTATTTATTAATTGTTTCATTTCTAAATCTTCATTATATTTTAAAACACCTAATTCTAATAACTCTACCATCAATTGATTCTTAACTGAATAAGAAAATCTTTTTGCCATAAGGCCAATTTTCTCATCAAGCTCTTTTGGTATCGAAATACTTCTCCTAATAATTTCTTTATTCATTACTTTCACCCCTTTTAAAATATTTCTCTCTATAATCATCATAAACATCTTTTAAACAATTATCTTTTTCAATTCTTTCATTATTTAAAAATCCCATATTAACAAATAACTGCTCTAATATTTTTTTATTTAAATTTTGTCTAAATAAAATTCTATTTAACTTACTATCTAACTCATATAAAAAACTTTTATATTCGTTATTATCGGTTGCTATTTCAACACATTTTTTAATAGCAACACTTTTTAACTTAATGTTATTTTCTTTCATAAATGAATTTAACATTTCTTCAAATGCACCATTTAATGAAATAGTATATCTTGCTATTTTTACCACCTCACTTTGCATTATATAAAAAGCACCAATTTATTTTATATCAATAAAATTTTCTATTAAATTTTTATTTTTATCAAACATACAATTATAAGCAATTTTAGATTCTAAATTTTTTATTTTGTCTAATATATCAAATTCTGCCAACATAGATTCTTCATCAATATTTTGGTATTCACTTTCGTTTAACGCTATTTCAAAAATAGCAACATAGGTATTTGGAATAATCATTCTATTTCCTGAGACATCAGTAACAACATCTTTTAAAGCACCAATTTTACAATCATTAAAATTTCTTGATACACCAAAATTATAAACTTCATAATTATATTTAGAATCTAAATTTAATATATATTCATCATCAATATTAGAATCTTTCAAATTATCTTCCTTTTTAAACAAATTTCCATTAACAAAAAAATAAGCTTTATTCTGCATATACATACCCCCTTTGAAAATTATTTTTCTGTTTTAATGCTTAAACAAGAAACAATAATAAATAGCAATCCCACAACTATTATCTGATAATTTGAACTTTGCTCAATAATTAATGCCAGCATAGATAAGATGACTAAAAATATCATTAACCATTTATTCATAAAACCACCCTCTTTTCTATAAATTTTTAGTTTTTTTATATTCCATAATTTTAAACAGGATATGAGATGGCACCACTTTAAAACAAACCCCCTTATAATATAAGGGATTTTTCCAAGTTTTGTGGTGCAAAAATGTTTTCGCACTTGCGAAAACGAGTATAATTATATGCAAATGATATGCAATTTTTAATCATTCCCTTTATTTAAAAGAAAAAATGATATGCAACTTATTTTAAAATTACTCTTCTTCATCATTTTTGTTATTTACTAAGACTTTTTCTTTATCAATACTGTTTATATTTAATTCTTTTAAATTTTTTTCCAATTCTTCTAGTTCAGCAATATAGTCAGTATTAATTCTATCAATTTCTGATACTATTATTTTTAACTTATATTGAATATTTAAATTAGATAATAATCTTTTATGATTAACTTTCCTAACAAATCGAATATCTAAAAACTCATAATCAATACAATCGAATTTTCTGGAATCAGCATTATAGGATATGGTAATATTATTAGATAAATTTTTATATTTTAAATTTTCAAAAATGATGTTTTTTATTTTATTATTTGCATAATAATCGACATCAAATTCTACACCATAATGTTGTTTAATACTATTTAATTTTTGGCGATATTTTAATTTTACTTTATCTTTCTCTTCAATAATTTTTTTAGTTAATTCTTCATTACTCAAGTTCATAATCTTTATTCTCACCTTCCTGTTTATTAATATATTTTAGATATGCCCTGTTAAAATATTTAAGATTATCTTTTAATTGGTCTTTATTGATGATTAAAGCTTGATTTAAATCTTTGCAATTTTTAGCATCAAAATTATCTATTAATGTATTAGAAAAAGAATTGATATTCAAATTTATCAACTCTTCTTTTAACTTATTTGATGCTTCCTTTCCAGCTTTATCATTATCAAAAGAAATAACAACACTTCCTTTAAATTTAGCATCTTTTAATTCTTTTGCAAAATTATGAATATTGCCTACACCATTAATACTAACTGTTTTAATATTGGGATCAACAGTCTCCAATGATAGTCCATCAATTATGCTTTCAGTTACATAAACAATAGTGTCTTTATTACTTCTTTTTATATTATCTTTATTCCAAATATCACTCTTCCCTTTACTCTTAATTTTACTATTATTCATTACACTTCTTGCAAAGTAACAATGTTTATTTATGGGGAATATTACTAACTTTTTATCTTTATCATAACCAATATTATATTTTGTTATTAATTCGTTTGGAATTCCTCTATCTTGTAAATAATTTGTTTTAGAAATGTTTTTAACACATTTTTTATAGTAATTAGTATAATCATATTTGCTGTTATCAACATAATCATTGGACTCTAAATTATCTGGAACATAACAATTATATAGTTCTCCTAACTTTAGTAATTGGTCCCTAAAATTACTTATATTATAATCTAAACCTACTAAATCGAATATATCATAGCTTACACCACAAGCAAAACATTTACAAATATTATATTTTTGGGTATATATCATACTTGGGTGATTATCTATATGATTTGGATTCAAACACCGAAAAAATTGTTTAGGATTTTTTAATCCATGATATCTTTCTAAATAATCCCATAAATAATTTCTATACTGAGAAACTAGATTCATAAGACTAATTCTTCCTCTTCATTTTGATTATCAATTTCAATTTTTTCTGAATCTTCATCTTTGACATTCTCTTTAAAATTTTTATCAATATATATTGGGTTATTTCTATATTCAATTTTTGTTATATCATTATAACGATATTTTGAATTTTTTCCAAAAAGATTTTCAAATTCTTTTCTTTTTTGAACAGACAAACCATATACAGTTAATCCATAATCTTTCCAACATTCATCTATAAGTAAATTTGCATTATATTTAAAATCAAAATTCAATCCATTTTTACATATATAAACATGAATTTGACCATAATTACTATTTATTAATTTATTTCTAATATCTCTAATTTTATGTAAAGAGTTATCTTTATCATTCCAAATGCTAGCTAAAAGTTCATTTTCTTTATCAATATCATATAGTTTTCTACCAATTTTTGCTTTTTGGTTTTCATTTGTATAGATTTCAAATGCTTTATTATAAACATAATCATCTCTATTTGTTATATATTCTAATACATTAATATTACTATTAAATTCATAATCAGCTTTATATTCTATATTTTTATAATTTTCAACAAATTTTTTTGCAACATCACTTGGCCATATATTTGGAGTATAACCATTTGCACTTTCATAAAAATCTTTTTTGTTTTTTAACACATAATCTGTTATACATTCATTAACTTTATCATTAAGTTCATCATTTAATTTATCCATACTAGGATATGGTTCATCATAATAATTATAACCTAATACATTTCTTTTTAAATAATCATTTATATCATATAATTTTTTGTTTTCTTTGTCGTAAAAACCACAATATTCAAGTGTATCATTAGATGTTATAAAATGATTATAATTATAAGTCATATATAATAAATCAATTTTTTTGTTATACGGGACTTTTACAAAATTAAAATAACGATCATCTACTTTAACATTTAAAAAAACATCATTACTTTTTAAATAATTAAGTAATTCCTTCTCTAAATTCATTAAATCAACTCCTTCTTTTCTATATTAATTTCTAATTTTAATATGATTTCTATTACAATACAAACAATTTGTATAATTATTATTCTCGATATATTTCATAATCATTGGTTTCTTTTTCATAAATTGTATATTTATTATCATTTGTTTTAGAATTTTGAAAACTATCATTTGATATTTTAGTTTCGTGTGAATTCTCATCATTATAAAAATTTAAAAACTTATCGCTTAATTCTTTAGAAAAAAAAGAATAATCATTGTTTTCAACATATTTTTTATAAATAGAATTTAATTTATGGATTAATTCAAAATTTATTTTGTTATTATTACTTACTAAATTGCCAAAATGAATAGAAATAGCTCTAAATATAGTTTCATCACTATTCTTTTCTAACAAATTAAGTAAACCTTTAGTCTTTGTTACTTCATTAGTCATTGGTTCCATTACTAATTCACAATTTTTTAAATTTGAAATATTAATAGAATCATAATGTGGAATATTACTTGTTTCATCTATTGCATCTTTATACTTGCTCACTTTTAAATAATCCGTAAATTTTTCAAACATACTTAAATTATTACAATGAATATGAACTTCTTCATAATATTGATCATATCTTTTTGTTTCACTATTATATACACTTACTAATTCTTTTTGATTTGTAAAACAAATTGATTGAGTGTTATTATCAATCATTATTGTTCTCATATCTTTATTATTATAATAATCATTTAATAACATGTCATAATCTAAATCACCACTTATAATTGAAGTATATTTATTAGAAAAAGTATTGTTCTTATCTAATAAAATGTTAACTAACTGACAATTTAATTTATTATTCATATTCTTCATCCTTTTCTCTATCTGGATTAAACCTTGCTTGATTTTCTAATTTTATAATGTTATTTTTTATAAAATATTTAGCTAATTCCATGTTTTCTCCTATATATATGAATTGCTATATTACTTAACAATTTAGTTAGATTCTTTAAAGCAATAATACTTTCACGATTTTTTGTTCCCCAATCAAGATAGTATAAAAATTCTTCTTCATATTCCTCATTAACAAAATTCATATAAAAAGAATCCAGTACATCCGCAATTTTTAAAATTAATTGCGGTTGTGGATTCTTTAACTCTCCATTTTCTAACATCATTATTGTTTCTAAATCTTCATTAACAAGTTTTGCTAATTTTCTTCTGGAATAACCACATACATTTTTTCTTTGAAATTTTATTCTATCTCCTAAATCTTCCTTATACATTTTAACCCCCTTTACTATTTTTCATTATTTTCTTTTTTGGCTTTGAAAATTTTTTTGCTTTACTTATCCTTTTTTATAATTAAAATTGATATATTCTAGTGCATCTAAATTAGATCCATCACTATTTTGTAATCCTAAATGTAAATGTGGTCCAGTTGATAATCCTGTTGTTGAAGTTCTTCCCAACAGTTCTCCTTCTCTAACTAAAGAACCTTCTCTGGTACCATATGGCACACTATTTGCTTGAATATGATAATAGGATACTTTTAATTCGTTATCACATTTAACAGTTATATAATTTCCTGTTGAGTTTCCTGATTGTTTATAAGGAACATCATTATATTGAGTATTAACAATATTTAATACTGTTCCATTACATATACTATAAAAGTTTGTTCCAATAGGTACTGCAAAATCCCATCCAGAATGAAAATTAACATTATCTTTTTGATTTCCTGTTAGTCCTAAATCAATATCTCTACTTTCAAAAACCATAGATGTAACAGTAAAATTACTTTCTAATGGAAAAACAAATGGAAGATATGGATAATCTTCCGTATAGTCATTTGAAGTAGTAATATCAACATTTTCAACTAAACATAAATTTAAAGCTTCAATATATACCCCTTTACTATTTAAACCACTTTCTACTGTATAACTTGGCAATGTCGAATCGTTTTTAAAATCTTTACAAATTGTTTTTATTGGTATCATTTGTTTTTCTTTTTCATTTAAATTTTCTAAATATGCTTGTTCCCATTCATTATCAGATAAAGTTGTAATGTCTAATATATTGTTTTTTCTTTGTAAATAAAACAATAATCTTTCTAATGATACATAACCTTTTTCTATTAAATATTTATCTAATATTTTTCTATATCTATCAGCATAAATTTGATTATTTACTATGGCTCTTACTTCTTTAGCATTAACAGCTTGTCTTATTGTAGCTTCGTATCCCATTGCTACTCCACAAATACTTGAAATTATACCAATTAAAATGGCCACAAAGACAATAATAGTTCCTACAATTAAAATGATTTTAGTAGTTATTAGTTTTTTTATCATCTTCATTTTTATTTACCATACTAGTAGGCAACTCATCACTTTCACCCATATAATACATTTGGTTTTGGGTAGCAAACACATTAACTCTTAACCGATTCTTATTTGTTATATTAAGTAAGAATTGTCCTTGATTACAATGACTTAAAAATACTTTTTGAGTTTCTGTTAATGGTGTATTAGAATACAATTTTTCTACTGCTTCAACATCTGTGTCTTTTAACATTCCTGTAAATTGATATTGACAATCATTAAATATTGCCGAAGCATGTCTTAAAATATTTGATCTACTAGTAAAATCATTAGGTTGTTGGCTTGCAACTGCAATTGATAAATTGTATTTTCTAGCTCTTCTATTTAATTGGTCAAAATATCTTAATAATGTTGGATTATCTTCATCAATATAATTATGAAACTCATCTAATACAATCATCATTCGTTTATTTTCACCATATTTGGCATTTCTTTTCTTATTATCAATTATTTCATTACTCAAATACGTTAAAAGATTAATCATTTGAGTATTAATTAACCTTTTACTTGAATTAAATAATAATTCTTGTAAATTAAAAGCAACTAAATCATTGCTTAAATCTATAGTAGTAATACCATTAAATAAAT
Organism: uncultured Bacilli bacterium; assembly: GCA_947627805.1. Taxonomy (GTDB): domain Bacteria; phylum Bacillota_I; class Bacilli_A; order RF39; family UBA660; genus SIG200. Next base: position 31,157 of record CANQXB010000002.1, on the reverse strand, counting down.
TACTATCTTGTCCAACAACCATTCTTTTTAATAAGACTTCGATATTAACTAATATTTTTGCTAATTCTTTATTTTCACATGATCTTTGTTCTTCAAGTAAAAAAGCATATAAATCTGAAAAAATTGGATAATCTTTTGCTGACATATTTTCAAATTCTTCTAAAGTTGTTTTTTTACTAATTCCTCTACTATTATAGAATTTTTCTACTATATCTATTAATACAACAAGTTCCTTTTCAGAAATATCCTCAAAAGCTGTTGTAAAGAAGTTTTCCAAAAAACCCAGATGCTTTCCTAATATAGAACTTTCATCATCTTCATCACTAATAACATATCTTACTTGTAATGGATTAATTAATGACTTGCTAGACAAATCTATATATTCTCCACCGCATCTATTACATAATTTTTGAAGTTCATTCTCAATATCAAATAAGAATAATTTTGTACCTCTTGCAAATTCATTTGTAATAAGTAATTTTAAAAGATAACTTTTACCACTTCCACTAGTACCAATAATTCCTATATTATGATTAGTTCTTGCTTTACTTAAATAATATGGATCATAAAATATTGGTAAACCATAACTACTATCTTCCCCAATTAAATAACCTGTTGAATCATTATGATAGTTTTCTGTAAAAAAGAAAGTGGATGCTAATGTTATAGTTGGCAAATACATACTATAATCTTTAAAATTTTTATCTGTTAAATCATAACTTTGCCATGCTTCCATTTGTCGCATTCTAGGTATATCAACTTTTATTTGGTATAATTCAGCATTTCTTTTTATTTCTTTGATTAATTCATCTCTTTGCTTTTTATTACCACTAATAGCTAATATTATTGACACATCTTTTATCTTTTCATCATTCGCAGATATTTGCTCGATTAACAACTTATAATTATTCATTAATGTTTGCATTTCTGTAACATCACTTAAATTTTTACTTGAATTATAATCTGCCAATACGGCTTTAAAACTACTATTTAAAACATTAATTAACTTATATTGTTCTATTGACTCATTAATAGTTATTGATGCTTTTACATACGGAAGATTTATTATTCTATCTAAAAATCCATGTTCAATAAATAAGGGATAATTTTTTATTGATAATAACTGAACTTCTTCATCATCAAATTTTAAATGAGATATTAATTCATTTATTTTTAATGGTGTTACTAAATCCATAAAATCATAATAAATTATCTGATCTAAACTATTATTAGAAAAATACATATTACAAAATATTTTAATAAGATTCTTCTTGTTTGTAATTAGTTCTAATTCTAATTTAGGAATAATTCCTGAACATGCCAGTTCAAATTTTTCTTTATTCTTTTCTAAAGCTTCTTTATTTTTAGAAATTATTGCTAAATAATATGAACTAGCTGATGTTAAATCTTCGCTTTCTATTGTATCAATGAATCCATAATTATTAGTAAGTAAATCTCTTCTCGCTTTATCTTTTTCTTCATCAATTAATTTTAAATAATTTTCTTTATTTATGTTAAGATTTATTTTTTCATCAAATTTATAGGCCTTAATAGTAAAAGGCAATCTATATAATTTTGACAATGTATGAAAAAATAATTCTTGTTCATTTTTATTAGTTAATGATAAATCAATTGGACTAACTTTATAAAAAATCGCATATTGATTTGTCTTTAAAGTTATTACTCCATTATCATTTATACTTCTTATATTTGTAAAACTTTGTGAATTTTGAAGTTTCTTTTTTAACATTGATTTTGTTATATATGTATCTTTATGATTTAACTTTGCTTTATTCACAAGTTTAATTTCTTTATTTTTTCTTCTCTTTTGTATTAATTCTTTTATTCTTTTTAACAATATTTTATCCCCCTTTTAATTCTTATAAAAATAATAGCTTTTATTTTTAAATATAAATTTTGTAAACAAAATAAATAGTTTATACATTCTATTACATTTAGAAAAATCAACTGGAATTAATCCTATAATTCCTAATAACAGGACAACTATAGCAAATGTATAACAATGTAGTAAAAATAAAATGGTAAAAAGTAATGCAAATGTTGAACCTATTATTAGATCTTCAAATTCTAAATTAAATAGTCCTAAATTTCTTTTTATACTTTGTAATGTTATATACATTAAATTTCCCCCTTTTTATACACTATCTGATTCTCTTCCATAATTTCTTATTTTACTTCTTGTTCTATATCTTGAACTATGTGGATTTCCAATATTTCTAATACTATTAAAAGCTTCACCAAGACCTTCTTTTATATTGTTAATTCCAGCTTGGGCCAAATTAATTCCACCCTTAATATAATCACTATTATATCTATCTTCGCCAAAATTCCATTTAGAAGCAAGATCCTTAACTTTACTTTCTCCTTGTGATTCAAGAATTCTACCATATGCTCTAACAAAAGGATTGGCACTTTGTTGCATCATACCACCTCTTGATATATTTGCTAAATTCTTCTCCATTGCTTTATTCATTCTATTGGAAATTCCAGAATGAGTTTTTTCACTCGCACTAGCAACACCATGATACATTCCTTTTGCTGTTTGGAAACCACCTTTTGCAAGTTGGGCTAAACCCTTTCCAGCTTTAAAACCACCAACTAAAGTGTTTTTAGCTGCTCCAACTGCTCCAACACCAAGATGTCCAGCGGCATTTATTCCACCGATTAATCCACCCATAGCAAGCATCATATCTTTACCACTATTTGCAGATACATTATCACCAATAAATCTATTAAGTGAAGTACAACCTGTCATAAGCATCATAGCACATCCTAGATATAATACACTTTGGGCTACTGTTTTGGTAAAATAATTTAAATTATTTATATCAACACTATTTTGAATTGCATTAAACATTATTGATGTTAAACCAATTAAAAGCATCATTGCTCCTGCTTGTAAAACAAGAGAAGTTAATTGTTGATATAAGGCGGATCGTTGTTCTTTTCTTCCTATTGATGTCGCTATAACAAGTGGAGATATCATCATTAAAAATGCTAATTCTAATTGTCGTTTTCCTAACATTAATACTGCAAAACTAATGGCAAATAGAAATATTATTCCAATTACTATCCCAAATAAAAAATTATAGCTAAACGCATAATCTTCACTATCATTCCATATTCCAGGTTTATATATTGTGCATCTATAAGAAAATGCTCCAGAATCAGAAACATCACTTGCGGTTATTGTTCCATTTCTAATTAATTCTTCATAATCTTCCATTGTTGAAACACTTTCAACACTTGAATAACCTTCTAAATAATCTTTTATTTCATTTACATTATCACTATCTATTGATTCTCCATCTTCTACTGCATAACAAGATTCATTAATACTTAAATATGAACTTTTCATTTTATCTCCTATAGTTGATTCAGAATTATTAAAAGAATCATATATAGCATTAGATAAATTAATACCAATGTCAATACTTGTATTAAATATTAAATAAACACTAAATATCAAAAAGCCACATTTAAATATTTCTTTAACTATTTCAAATAATGGTGTTTCATTATTATCGGCATCTAATATTCTAAATGTTATTTTCCATATTGCAAATAATAGTAATAAAACAAATGCTAATATAAAAAACGCATTAAATATTTTTGTAAAAGGCGAATTGTCTATATTTTCTAACATATTTATAAAGTTTAACCCATTTATTTTTTGAGCCACATTATAAAGAGTATCAACAGTCGAAAATATAATGTTTACAATTGCCATACCAATTCCTCTTAAAATATCTAAAACACCATATTTTATATCACTTCCTATACTTAGTAGTAGCATTATTCTACCCCAATGTATCAATTACAAAATTTATAATTGAAGGCACTAATATTAATAATGCGACACCACCTAATGTATATAAAATTGTCTTTTTTCTTCTTTGCTTTGTTTCATCATCTCCTATAATAAATTGAATAACAAAAACAACAAGTGCAATGAAAGCTATAACTATTCCAAAAATCTGTACTTTTGTAGCTAGATTCTTTATTATAGTTCCTAAACTTTCAATCGTTACATTACCACCTTCGATTTTTTCTATTGCATATACAGTATTTATATTTAATAAGCAAGATAGTAATGAAAAAAACAAAAATGAAATTTGTTCTTTTTTATTTTTAATTTTTAATTTCATATCTATATAAAAACCCCCTTTTATTTCTTTTATAAACTTTTTTCTTTGATATTGTTATAATAATCTAAAATCATTTTTAAATTATTATATAATAAATTATCTGTTTGTTCTTCTAATCTTTTTTCAAGATAATTAATTAATCCCCCTTCATCTTTTCCAAACATATAAACATCATCATATAAAGGGCAAGATAAGTTTTGATCTACTATAAGAAATGATATACCATCTTCTCCATTAGAATCTTTTCTATCTTCTAAATCTTGCTCTTTGGTTAATTTATCTAATGTTTCTAATTTATATTTTCCAGATGGAATGTTTACATCACTAGTTCTAATAACTATTGCTACTATATCTAAATCCAACTCTTCAACCTCCCTATCAAATTGAAATTTTATATCTTTTGCTTTTTCCTCATCTAATTTCAAATATTCATATTTAGTTTGTTCTTTTATGGTTTTAAAAACAGACATCTTATCAATGTCTGTTTTTAAGTATAATTCTAAATCTCCTTTATCATTATTACCATAAAATTTAAATTCCAAATTATATAAATTATACAAATTAATTAATTCTTTTAATGTATAAATTTTATTCTTATCAATCATTATTTAACCATTTCTTCATCTTTTGTGGTAGTAACTTCTTCTTTTGAATTTTCAAGATTTAAACATTCTTCTACCCTATCTTCATTATAGAAAATAGTAAATGTTTTATCATCTTTTACTATGTCAGCTTTCTTTCCAACACTATGACCTTTTAAACAAACTTTAGAACCCTTTTTAGATGTATTACATAATTCTTCAGCTCTTTCTGCCCATAAAGTATAATACAAATATCTAGGATTTTTATCATTAACTGCTAAAGTAATATTAACATATTTTATACCACTTGATGTTTCCCTTAATTCAGGATCCTTTGTTAATTTGCCAATTGTATAAAATTCATTATCTTTAGTAGTTTTCTTTTCTTCCTTTTCGTTACTTTTCACACTTTTTTTAGTTTTATCACTATTTTGACTTTTTGTCATTTTTTACCTCTCTTTCTTTTTTCTTACTTAATGTTGAAGTTACAATTAAAATTCCACTTGATAAAATAAACAATGATATTGGAATATAAACAAAATATGAATTTGACAATGTGTTAGGAATAGGTATTTTTTCATCTGTCATTTCACTTTTAACTATTACCCCATCTTCTCTTATTTCAAAGAACATTTTCTCGGGATTTAAAATATAACCTTCTGGTGCTTGTTTTTCTAAAATATAGTATTTTCCATATTTTAAATTCTCAATAATAACTTTGCCATTTTCATCAGTTAAACCACTAAAGATTAACTCATCTTTATCCGTATATATTTCGATTAAAGTGTTTGGCAAAGGTTCACCAGTTGAAATATCAACTTTCGTAAATTCTAAAGTACCAGTTATTAATTTGTTTTCCATGTTAGCTTTAACAACTTCTCCATTCCTTTTGATTCTAAAGAACATTTTTTCTGTATTTAAAACGTATCCTTCTGGGGCCTCTTTTTCTAAAATATAGTATCTACCATATCTTAATCTTCTAATAACGATTTTACCATTTTCATCTGTTCTTCCTCTAAACACTAATTTTCCTCTATAATTATAAATTTCAATTAAAGTGTTTGGTAGTGGTTCACCAGTTGATAAATCGGTCTTGGTAAATTCTAGTTTTCCAGTTATTGGAACATCTTTCATTTTTGACTTAATTATTTCCCCATTTTCTTTAATTTCAAAAAACATTTTATCTTTGTTTAGAAGATATCCTCGTGGAGCTTCTTTTTCTAAAAAGTAATATTTACCAGCTTTTAAATTTTCAATAATAACTTTACCATATCTATCAGTTCTGCCACTAAATATTAATTCATCATTAATGGTGTAAACCTCAATTAAAGTGTTAGGTAAAGGTTTACCATTTGATATATCAACTTTAGTAATTTCCACTTTACCTTTCTTTAAATAATTTTTTAAAGTTATTTCCTGTTCAATAATTGGTGTATATTGATCTTTATATTCTAAGTTGAATTCATATTCTTTATTATCCAGAACATAACCATCAACTGTTTCAATTTCTTTTAGAATATACTTTCCTAATTTCAAATCTGTAAACTCGGCATATCCATCCTCATTAGTAATAACTGTTCCAATTAAATTGCCTTCTTCATCATAAAGGCCAAATTTAATCCCTTTTAAAACAATTTCTTCATAAGTAAAACTGCCATCTTGAATAACAAATTCTTCTCCTTTTTTATAAATAACAATTTTACCACGTACCTCTTGATTAGCAAATTTAACTTCTAAGATTACTCCTAATTCATCATCATAAGTAAAATCAGCATCTTTCTTGATTTCAAATTTTAAAGGTTCGCTATTCCACAAGTATCCATAAATAACTTGATCAAGTTCTTCTAATTGATAATGGCCAACTTCTAGTGGATAAGGTGTATATAGTATTCCTTCGCTTGTTGTCTCAAAGACACATACTTTTTCAGCATTTGGATAGCTAATTGTTTGACAGATATATTCGTTTGTGTCTAAATTTTTAATTTTAAACTTTATTCCCGCAATAGGTAAAGTTTCTTCTGTTTTTGAATCAACTTTTACAACTTTAATCCTAGCTTTAATTGGACCATTGTTTATTACCTTATCAACGTCTTTATTTTTAATGTCTATTTCAAAACATTTAGCATCTTCAGAATCTTCTGCACCTTTAGTTTGACAGACACTGTATTTACCATAAGGCAAAGTTATTTTTGCTCTTCCCTTATCATCAGTAGTAATAGTACCCATCTTTTTACCTTTACTTATTAAAGTTACATCAAATACTGCGTTCGGCTCTGTTTCAATTTCTCCGGTCGTACCATCACTTTTAACTTTAAACAAATGAAAGTCAAATTTATAGACATCTTCCCTAGAAGTTACGGAAACAACTTGTTCATGTTCTTCTATTGAAACATTATAGGATCTCGTGTCTATTTTATATCCAACATTTGGAGATTTTTCTTTTACTGTATATTCTCCTACTTCTAAAGCTCTTGATTTAGCTTTACAATCACTTCCAATTGTTAATGTGTCAACTTCTTCGCCTTCTTCATTATAAATACCATAAACAGCTCCAACTAGTTTGGCATCCCCTTGCGCTTCACAACTATTAGTTTCAGAATCAACTTTATTAATTTCAATATAACCTTCACTTAATTCTCCAGAAACTCTAGCAAAGATTGGATCTACATTACCACTTGTAATAAAGTTTTGGGAATCTTCCAAAGTTAAAAATAAAACTGAATTATTAAATGTATTTATATTCTTTTCTAGTACAACAGATACTTCTCCGCCTTTATCTGTAGATATTGATAATTTATTGCCATTGATTTGGGCATTACAATTATCACATTGTTTTACGACAAAGCTACTTAAAACGTTGTTAGTATCTTCTAATTCTAATGTTTCCCCTTTCTTTAATTTTATTTCTGTTCCATTAAAGCTTGGAGTCATAGAATGATTATCTACGAGTGCTTGAATTTCATTCATAGCATTAGTGACAGCAGCTGGATCATTTACTTTCGTACATCCACTTTCATCACATAATCCCGTAGTAAACACTGTCGGTTCAATTACTCTATAAATTAACATTTGGGTAGCAACTATATATACGCTATCAGAATGACTTCCATATCCGTATCCATAGTGGGCATACAATTGCATTTTATTTAATTGTTCTCTAGTTAATTTATTTGTATCCTTTTCTTGGGTATTATTAATCAAATTTAAAATATCATTTGTATTATAATCATAAACATTATAATATCTACTTCTATGAGCTACTTCTCCTGGTGCTATACAATATGCTTGGGCTCCAATTGAAGTACCATCAGTAATTTTAGTGTTTAAAATTTGACCATAATGATTAAAATGAGAACTTGATTCCATGTGAGCATGAAAATAACTTCCTACATTTGTTGCAGTAACCTTTGCGGTTTCTGCATTAACTTTTTCTTGACCAAATAATAAAAGCATAAGCAAAAATAAAATATATACTAAATTTTTTCTTTTTACCATTAAACCACCCTTTCATTTTTTCCAATTAAAAAAGTAAGCATTTGCTTACCATAATATCATTTTAACTTTTACCTACACATTCATAACCTAATTGCTTTAAATATCCTACTGATGTTAAATGTTGTCCCTCAATATTTATATTATTAGGAACATACAACATTGGATTGTTTTCACAAATGCCTTGTGGAACATAAATCTCTAAAATATAAACTTCTTTTGTACAAGTATCATCAGAATATCTTGATGGTGATTTATCTACAATATAACCATAAGAATATTTAGATGCTATTTCATACCCTGCCGCATAAGCTATATCAAAAGAATCATATAATCTCGAGGTATTATTAGTTTTTAAATAATTATTTTTCCAAATAACAAATCCTGAATCAGCATCTGTGCAAGTATGCTTTGTATTTGTTTCTTCTTCTTTTTTTACTTCTACATTACTTTCAACATTCTCACTTGCATTTGTATTAGTTTCTTGTTTATTTGTATTAGTATTGTTATTTGTATTCATGTTATTCTTATTATTTGTATCTTTACTTTCTACTTTTTCATTTGTGTCTGAATCAGTTTCATTTTTTTCCTCAACTTGTTCTTGAACATCAACATTTTTATTATTTTCTTCAATTTCTTTTTCTTGCTCTGATTCAACTACATTTTGTAAAACTTTGTTTTCTGTAACTTTATTTTCTTTACCACAGCCACATAATAAGAAAACTATTAAAAAAATAATAAATGTTTTTTTCGTATAAATCACTCCTTTTATTTATTACAACTATATTATCACGTTATAAATAAAAAGTCAGCGTCTATTTTTAGAAATTGACAATAGGATAATCTTGTAAAGGTGTTGCATAAATACCTAACTTATCATGATATTCATTAATCTTTTCATATAGAACATCAACATAAGCAGATAACTTTTGATATCTTTTAACTGCTAAATCAAGTCTTATTAACATTCTTAAATAGTCTTGATTAGAAATCTTAAGTTCTTCTGCTCTTTCCTTTACTAAATCGCCTAATTCTCTAGTTAAAGATAATCTAATATCCATTTCAAACCTCCTTCCCATAAAAAAATAGTTTTTTTATAATGAGATCCCTATAAACTCAAAAAAAGAATGATTTATTTAATCATTCCAATAATCATTTTTACAATATTTATTAAAATCTGTCCACATCTTTACTATGCAACTCTTTTTAATCTTTTGAAGATATGTTTTTGAAATGCCAATTATTTCCGCGATATCATCTTCTGATTTATGAGTTAAAAATGTATTTATCAAATAAATAGCTTCACTTATGGTAAGTTTATAACTTAAAATAATTAATGTATTATATAATTCTGTTATAAATATCATCTTATCTAAATGTCTTTCTACTGTACTATCTACTTGACTTGGGGTAATTCTTTGAGCAGTTCCTAACCTCTTTTCATATACTGGAGTTGTCTTAATACTTTCTTCAATAGGAAAACTATATAAATATTTAGCTGATTTAAAAATTGAAAACAATTTTATAAGTTTCTTTTTTTCATTTAAAATATTGTATCGGTTGCAAATATATTCATCTAAAAGTTGATTATTTTCTGTTTCTTCTTTTGCATGTTCAGTTACTGTTTTACTAACATTTAGCAACTGATCTATTGTTACAACATTATCCATTAAGACTCACTCCTTTCATTTAAAAAGAGATTTTAAAGGCAGAAAATTCTAACTATAAAATCTCTTTATAATTTATTACTAATTTAATATTGTTAAATTTGCATCTTTCTACTGAGTACATAATCATCACCTCAAGAATTGTCATTTATTTTATTTCAAATGGCAATTTTTGTCAAGAGATGTAACAACAATATTTTCTAATAATAAATAAATGAGCTATTTCTTCTTACAGAATTAACTCATTTTACTACATTATAAACCTTGACAATGATAAATCAATAAACTAAATCGTATAAATTTAGTACGCAAAAAGTATTTAAAAAGTAAACTATTTAGTTTTTTCGATTAGTTTTTCAAGATATGTTATTTTCTTATGTTTAGCAATATATTCTATATGTTTATAATAAATGTAAGCTATAAATTTATTCTTAAATGCCTTAAATAATAGTGATCCAGCGACACTTTTAGTATCTTCGATAGATATGAATACTTCATAATTGTTATTTGAAGGAACATATTTCATATAATTATATACAGTATAAATATTGTTAGAATATTCATTATATTTAACAATTTCTTTGTCTAAATTTATAGTGGATTTATTAGAATAACTTTTTAATCTTTTTGCAATAAATGGATATGTATACTCATTACAAACATTTATCTTTTCAGTTATCTCTTTATTATTGTAATAATTATGGATTCCTTTAGCACAACTATATAATATTTCAATTGCTAAAGCTTGATCTTTTATATCTCCCTTATCACATTTACCTTTAAAGAAATTATTTAAATAAACTTCTCTTGATAATTCGTTATATCCTAAAAATTCTTTTCTTTCTTTATCAGTATATAAACTACCCAAGCTAATTCTTTCAAAAGGTTTTCCTCCAATAACATCAACATTTCTATATATATCTATATCAAAATGTTCTAATCCACCAACTTGTTCTTCTAATAAATTGTTTGGATCTCTATCTTTTATTTCTTTACTTTGATAACTATGGACTTGAATGTTTAAAAGAGGTCCTACTTGAATATTTATTCTTTCATGTCTTATGCGGCCATTCTTTTTATAATAATCTTTTGACTCAATCCAACCTCTACGAGAAAAACCATAGTGTAATAAGTTTAAATTAGCATTGGTAATTATTTGATTGTTTTTATTTCTAAACTCCAACAATCCATAAAAATTTTTCTCACCATACTTTTTAAATTTAGGATCATCATTTTCAAAATAATAATCAGGTATATCTTGATTTTTAAATATTCTTTTATAATCTTCGATATTAAATACATTAATTTCATCATTTGGAGTAAAGCATCTGCTATTAATTTCACCCTTTGTTATTCTTTTTGTATCATTTAATTGCATATTAATTTTTAAAAAATCACTTAATAAATCTATAAAATGATATCCACTATGAAAAAGTTTTCCATATCCATACTTATATGGGTGATTTTCTTTTTTTAAATCGTGGGGCATTTCCCAGTTGCCATCACAATGATAAATATCAATATAAGTAATCGGCATTTGATATTTAGAAACAACTTCATTTAATAAATTTTTGATATATTCATATCCCTTATGATATTGTCTTTGACACATAACTTTACACATAGCACTAGAACTTTCGGCAAGTTTAACTATATTATAATATTGTTTTCTAACCTTTTCTATACTTCTTAAACTTGTCATATTTTTAGTAACAGTTATAGGTTTATCAGTTAATGTGTGAATATTATTCTTTAAACCAAACTCTATATACATATTGTGAGCTTTTGGCTCTGTTGAAATCAATAAATGGGTTATTTCAAGAGTTTTAAATACCGCGTGTAAGTTATCAGCAACTTTAACTGGTAAATGTTCTAAATCTTTATATTTATCATCAATAGTAAAAATTTTAGTTCTTTTAAATCCGTTTTCATCAAGATATTTTCGAGAATTTTGTTTATTAGATTCTAATTCTACCAATAAGCTTAATTCTATTTTATGTTTTCTTAAATAATTTAAATATATTCTTTTTGCATGAGGACCTAATCCTACTAATGCTACATTTATATCTTTAAAGGCCTTATTTTCTTTTATACTAATACTATTTAAGCCATTTAAAACAATATCAGTAGCTTTACTTGATAAATTATTCATAATAAAATAAGACCTCCTTTTTTAATGGTCTTATTATATTTTAAAATCAAATTTAAGTAAAAGGTTTATTTTACATAACGTTATGTATTATTTACCTAACTCTTAATAATAGTTGTGTTTATAATATTTTAATATCAAGTAATCTCTTCTTACAACAAATTTAGTATGATATAGACTTAATCTGCTTTCAAATTCAGAAGGTAAAATATTTTTTTGACAAGCTTTTATTATTTTAAGTGCTTTTTCTAAATCTAACCATAGGAATTGAGAATTTTCTTTTAATTCTTTTTCAGTATAGTGGGGATTACTAACTTTTTTTAATGCTCTTGATACAAACACATAAGATGTTTGCTTAAAATTATCACGAGATTTTATTTCTTCAAAAGTACCCAAACACTCATATATTTCTATTTTATAACCAGTTTCCTCTAATGCTTCTCTTTCAAATGCCTCTTTTGGATCTTCATCTTCTTCAATTCCGCCACCAATTAGTTTAAATTCATTTTTCTTTTGCTTATATAATATAGCTACTTTACCATCTTCATTAAAAATAATTCCTCGTGCGGCATATCTAATTCTTGGATTATCTAAAGGTACACTTTCTAAATTAAAATCTTCATCAGTAAGTTTTCCAATACATCTCATACTAATCACCACAATATACACTATTATAACATAAAAAAACTAGTTTTAATTATTATTTCTTAAAACCAGTTCAATAAATTTTTTAGAAACGTTGTTTATAGTGTTTTTAGGATAAATTATTCCAATATAATTAACCGGCATTGATTCTTTTAAATTTAATGCTACTAATTCATATTCTTCTATTTCTTCTTTAATAAAATATCCTATGCAGTCATTTTCTTTTATAAATTCAGCCATACACTTAGAATCAGGCATCTCAATTATCGGTTTCAATTTTATATTAAGAGGTTGTAATACTTCATCTAACATTTGCTTTCTTCTTGATGAACCAGGAATAACTAATTTATATTTATTTAAATCTTTTAATGATTTAATATCTTTTGTATATTTATCATAATACTTTTTAGAACAAGCAAAGGCAGTTTCAAATTTACTTATTGTTTCAATTTCCATGTTTTCTTTTTTACTAAAATTAATATTTGGTAAATAATCTATTAAAATATCAATCTTATGGGATAATAAAAATTCATTTAAGTTATTCGCACTATCAGTAAAAACATTTATTTTAACTTTTGGATACAATTTATAAAATTCACTTAAATACTTTGAAAGTCTATTATCAGCAATATTTCTTGTTGTCCCTATAACTAACTCCCCAGTTATATCATCACCTTTATTTAAATAATCCTTTATAAAGTTATCATGTTCTTGAAATAATTTATCTAAATAATTAAATAATCTTAAACCATCAGTTGTTAGATTTTTTATGCCTTTATTATTTCTATTTAACAAATTTAAATTTAAATTATTTTCTAATTCTTTTACATCATGACTTAAATTTGATTGATCAACTAAATATTTAGATGCTGCTTTAGAAAAACTCATTTCACTAGCCACAATATAAAAACTATAATATAAATTAAAATTTTCTTTTATATTCATATTATAAATCCCCCTAAAACTTGGGATATATAATACATTATTTTACAAAAAAAGTCAAACTCATCAAGAATTCTTTTTAAACTTTACACAATAATTAAAAATAAATTTTGTCATTTTTTATTAACTACTTTTAAAATATAATATAATTTTTTAATCTTCTGCTCTAACTGGTTCATCTAACCATTTACCTTTTTTATCAATGGTAACTGTATAATTATTATTATCTTTTCCTTTAAAATTAATCGTAGCTTTTCCGTTTTCAAATGGTGTTCCCGAATTAACTCTAGTAAAGTTTTCATTACTTTCTGTTGTAATTTTTAAAACTAAATTACCACTTTCATCAAAATAACGAGGACCTGGAGTACCGATAACATCTCGATCATAAATATAAAGAAGTCCATCACTATATTCTAACTCATCTACATTATCAATAAAACTTATCTCTAGTTCTTTTATTTTTTTAGACTTAGCACCATACATGTAATAATAATCTGGAGTAAAATCTCCACCATAAATTACTATATTACCATTATCTAAATGTTTAACTTCGTAATTACAACGAACTCTGCTTTGCTCAACTTCGTCGATTACTTTACCATTGGTATCATAAACCCCAATAAAACATCCGTGGTCCATATCAGTTTCATCATTTGTATAAACAATTACTGCTGTACCATCTTGATAGTCATCTAACAAATATTCAAATCCAACAGTTTTAACTGGATCAAAACGATTTTTGTCCATTAAATCAAAAACGTATTCTTTATTTTTATTGATATATCCACAGTTACTTCCTGTATAATTATCAATACAAACCCAAGCTATACCATCTGGACCAAATTCTCCGTGTGTTGTATATTCTGACCAATCAAATGATTCTTCAAAGGAACTATTATTTACTTCTTCGGGAATTACATTTCTATTTCTACTTAGAGAAGCATAATTCATAAACGCTACCACTCCAAAACCAATAAAAACTACTACAAGTATTGATACTACAGCAATAATAATATTTCTTTTTTGATTCATTTTACACCTTTCCTTCCTTTAAAATAGTTTTACATTTAGGACATTTTTCCACTTTTAAATTTACTTCCTTACCACATTTAGCACAATAATATTCTGGCTTTCTATAATAAGCAATAGCTTCATAAATATTAAGAATTAAGATTATAGCATTAGAAATTAAAGCTATTATACTAATTAGTACTATAATTCCAAAAAATACAACCATTATTCTTCCTCCTGTCCAATTTTGTAAGACTTGTAAGCAACAAAACTAACTATTAATAATATAATACCTGTTGGTAAGATAATTTCAATATGCATTGGAGCATATTCTCTTTCCCAAACTTTTTCTTTATATTCTTCATAATCAGAACATAACCCCGGATTGTGTTCAATTCCACATAAACCAGAATAACGCTCTGTTCCCCATTCATCAGATGATTTATTTTTTAAATCTAGAACATCCATCTCATAATAACTTAAAAATATAAGACCCAATGATATTATAATTATTGCTAAAGGCCTTAATATTAAATACAATGATTTCATAAATGGCCTTTTAACTTCTTTTTTTATTAATTTAGAATTACTTACTTCTTTTTCCATCTTTTTAATTTTATTGCCACATTTAGGGCAAAAAGCACTATCTTCTTCTAATTTTGCACCACATTTTTTACAATACATAAACTATTTCCTTTCTTTATTCTATAACATAAGGATTACTTTCAGTTCCATTACCACTAGCTTTTAAATCTGATTTTAAATTAATTACGGGATGAAGCACTCCATCATTAATAGCATAAATATCCATTAAATCTCCTGAAGCACTAATTTGCCACATAAAATAGTCATTTATAATTTTACCTGCTGGAGACATTGTCCAATAAAAATGTGCAGAAGAATGTGGTAAATATAACTTACCATTATTAGAACTTTGAACTTTATTATTTAAATAAGAACCCGCAAAATTGGCTTCATCATAAGTAATAAGGGCAATATTAGTATCTACTAAACCATAACCATTTTTATCAGTTTCACATTTAAAAGTTGGAATATAGTTTTCGGCATAAGTCCAAGCAATATCATCTGTTGCATTACTATAACCCAATACTACTCTTGCTTGTTCACAAAAATATTTTCCTTTAGCAATTTTATCTTTATATTTATCTAAATTTTTATTAAACCAATCATCTAAATATTTTTTAACATCACTATTAGAATAATACATTCCATCATTAGTCATTTGTTCTTCATTAAATTTAATATAAAAAGCAGCATCATTTTCTTTTATATAATCATTTAATAATAATCTAACTGTTCCATCTTCATTTATTCTAATTATTCTCCATGTCATATTAGCAAAATCAACATAATTATTTAAAACATTACCTCTAAAATAATAAGTTGGTTCATTATTATTCGTGTCCGTAGATTTATATAATCCACTTTCCTCATTAGAATCGGCAATTCCCATTTGAAGATTTACTTCTGTTTCTATAACGTTATTATCATTTAATATTTTTTCTGTAAGTATTCCTACATTTTTTGAACCACCACTATTACTTGAGTTACTGTCAGTATTACCACATCCAGTTAAACAAAATAATAATGTGATACATAGCATTATGCTTAATAATCTTTTCATTTTAAATATCTTCTTTCTATCAAAATTATTTTTTTATTTTTAATCTATTTATCACTGAATATTTGAACTGCATAATAACCATATTTTGAACCACTTAATGATACTAAGGCAAATCCAACTTTTTTATAAACTGGATTAATCATATTCTCATAATGTCCTTGACTATTTCGCCATCCATTCATTACACCCTTAACTGAAGACACTCCTGCGGCAATATTTTCACCATTTGCAGAACGCCCAATTTGAAGATCAGTTAAAACCGTAAAACAACTATCATCACCACTCATATTAGGTCTTTCATGAGAAAATTTACCAGAATAAGCCATTTCCATAGCTCTTACAGTAGCAGCAACAGATAGTTCAGTATCTAATTCTAATGGTGATACTCCTACTTCACTTCGATAATTATTTAAAATAGTCATCATTTCAATATAAGTAGAATCTGGTTCATCAATAACAAATTTAGTAGCTTCATAAAGTAAATCTTTACTGGTAGCATTAAAACCACTAGAATCGAACTTATTATATGAATGGTCATATTCTTCTTGAGTTGTCCCATCAGCATAAGTATATACATTATAAACATCATATATTTCTATTGTAATACCATATTGATTAACGGTATCTCCTAAAACTGTTTTAGTATCAGTTTTAACTACTTTTTTACTACTAGTAGTATTATTAGTGGTTCCACTATTACTTGTTGTGTTTTTATTTGTGGTGGTATTTTTACTGGTAGTTGTAGTTTTCTTCTCTTCTTTTTTATTTACTTTTAAAGTAAATTCTTCTTCTACTTTATTATTACTACTATCAGTAGCCACATATTTTAAAGTATAAGTTCCTTCTTTGCTAAAATCATATTCTCCTTCAACAGTAGCTGTAATTTCTTCTTTAGAATTATCGGTTACTTTAACATCTTTTAATAAATCAATTTTCGCTCCCACCGTTGTACTTAATTCTTTTTGATATTCAATAACTGGAATAGTACTATCTTTTACATTAATGGTAAATTTATATTCTTTTTCTTTATCTCTATCTTTATATTTAACTACTAATTCTTTTTCTCCTAAAGTACTAGTATCAATATTCTCATCACTACTTAAAATTTCTACATCTTTACTATCACTTATAAATGATAATAAATTAACTTCACTATTTACCTCCACTTCTAAATTATCTATTAATTTAATTTTTGGAGTTTCTTTTACATCTTTATTTTCTTTCTTATTTACAAAAAGAAATACCCCTAACGCAATTAAGATAATTGCAAGCACACAAACAACAATAATTATTATTTTCTTTTTATTATTTTTCTTTTCTTTTTTAATATTCTTATCTAACTCTTCCATACCTTACTCCTTTACTAATAATATACAATAATAATATTAAACAAATTACAAATATATTTCATATGGATATAATACTATCTCCTGTATTAGGAATTTCCACATTATCAATATTTTCTTTATTATTATTTAATTCTTCTTTATCTACTTCTTCTTTATTATTTGTTTTATTACTACTTCCAGAACTATGACTAGATGAACTACTTGTATTTGTTTTATATTCCGCATTAATTACAAAACCATCAACTTGATTACCTATTACTGTAAAAGTATAATTATTCACACTATTTACTTTTAAAGAATAATTTATTTCTTCACCTTTATAGTTTTTAAATAAATCTTCTAAAGTTGTTTCCCAATTATCATCAGTTAATTCAACAGTTCTTTCTATAAACCCTTCATTACCAATAACATCAATACTTAATGATGTTGGCCTTTTACTACTATTACTATCAAGCCAATTAACTTTAACCTTAACAGGACTTATTTTTTCAGGAATATGATTAATTGTTATATTCCACTGTTCTCCTCCACTAATTGGGATTACATTTACAATAATATCATCATCTTTTAATTCTCCACCAAAGAATTTTAAATTATAAGTTATTGGTCTTGTAAAATCATTCCCTCCATATTCATCATAATAATACTCTGCCACATATTCTTCAAAAGTATAATGATTACTATCATATACATCGTGAATTAATCTTAAGAAGTTTTCACTAGTTAAAGAATCGATATCAAATCCATCATAAGATAAATAAAAATCACTTAATAAACCCTCTCTAATACCATCACGATCATTTTCATCATTAAAAGTAATATTACCTTTAATATGTTTTAAACCGGATAAAGAAAAAGTAGCAGTATAATTCAATGTATCGCTAGTAATATTGGTAGGTGTTCCCAATACAAGATTATATAGATTATTATCTGAAATTCCTTTGATTGTAACTTTGTAATTATCTTGAGTATGTAAACTAGTTTTTGTAATATCTACCCAATCAAATTTTAATTTATATACATCCATTGAATCCTCATTTTTTTCATAAATGAATTCTACATATTGAGTAACATCATCTTGTATAGGACTATCATCTAGAATTGAATACACTTTTTTATCATTACTAATTTTTAAGCAAACTTTAGAAATCTTATAATATGAAGCACTAGCGGAATCTTCAAAACAAAATTCCCATTCTTCTGGTCTAGTATTTAAAGCATTGTGAGAATCATTAAGATAAAAAGTTATAGAAATAGGATCAGAGAAAAATGCTGCAGAAACATTATCTAAACCTATAAATATTAATAAAATTCCAATTATCAAATAACTTAACTTTTTCATTTTTAATTCCCCCATTTCTTTTACGAATTAAATCTTAATAAATATCCATCTGGATCTTGAATTAAAAATTCTTTGTCAAAAAATATATCATTATTCATTTCATATTCGTTTATCATTAATTTTTTAAAAAATTTAATATTTTTATTTAATAAATCATTGTAGTATTTTTCTAAATCTTTGATAGTCATACTTAAATTTATTCCTCTACCAAAAGGATATTCTAATTCACCAGTATTCCAATTATTATTTATTTCTTCAATCATTATTTGATTATCCTCAAATTCGAAAAAAATGAATTTATCTTTAGGACGTTCATATTTAATTTCAAATCCAATATTAAGATAAAATTCTTTACTTGCCTCAATATTTGATACACTAAGTTCTGGTATTAAACTATTAAATTTCATATCTTGCCTCTATCCTAAATATTTAACTTCTTCATTAACACCTAATATAAATTTATAATTATCATAAACAGGAAAACAATTTATATTATCATTTATTTTTTCACCCTTATAAGTACTTTCAAAGCAGAAAGCTTCTTCATATTCCGGATTAATATCTTGAGAGACATCTAAAGTAGCTATTTCATAATTTCCCATTGACTTTATATATCTACCCCCAGAACCTCCAAACCTTTCTCCAGTAGCAATATAAGTTCCATCTCTATTGAGAGTAAATTGCCCTGTTTTTTTACCATCTTGATAAAATTCATAATCGCCATACTTAACTTTATATTTACCTACTTGAAGTTCACTTGGATTAGATTGGACTTTCTTTAATTCTTCTAGTTGACTTTCTAAAACGCTTTGATTCATTCTATCTTTATAATTAAGACCATTATTATAATCTACTAATAACATATCTTTATCTAAATCGTTAAAAGATAAACTAGTTCCATTAAAAGCATAGTTTTCTTTTAATACTCGATAATTACCTATTGGGGTTATTTCCTCGACTTTAAAATCACTTTTTAAAAAATCATTGGCATTATAATAAATATTATCCGGATTAGTATACATATCTAAACCAGTATAAAATACCCAATTAAGTTCTCCATCAATATTTTGAGTTGCTACAGCATAACTACTTACACCTTTTAAGTAACCAGGATTAACAACTTCATTATCATCGTTTAAATAAAGAACTGTTACATAATTGGTATCATCTTTATTATAAGATAAAAGCATTTCAATTTTTTGGTCATTATTTATATCTAGGAATAAACTTTTTGTTTTACCAACACTCTGTTCTTCTTTTTCAATAAAACTTACATATTTATTAATTATTTTTAGACTTTCTTCATCTTTTAATTCTTGTTCTGTTTTACCACAACCAGCAATTCCAATAAGTATTAAAACTAATAACAAAATATTTAAAAATTTATTTTTCATACCAAATACTCCACTCTTTCATTTTATAGTATTTTAACAGTTATTTTAATTCTCTTGCTTCATTAAAGTAAGGCTTATAACTAAAATAAGTAACCGATATACTATAATATTTATCACTCTTAGTATCATATATAAGTACATAAAGACTATTGGTATTAATTAATTGTTCATTTCCTTGAACATAAGTATATTGATTTTCGGCGCTACTTGGCTTTTCGGTAAATTCTTCATCTTGTCCTGCAAGAAGTCGATAATCACTATTTTTTTCGAAATATTTTTGGATTGTACTTACTTCAAAATCATTGCTTTCTTTTTCTAAACTATCTATTAGTTTGTTAAGATTATCACTAATATTTTTATCACTTTCTGATTTACCACAACCAGTAATTCCTATTACTAAGAAACATAAAATTAAAATACTTAAAAATTTATTTTTCATAATTAACCCTCCAATTCAAAAGTAAAAATACCAGATGCATTAGTAAACTTATTATTACCAATTACTTTAAGCTTTATGGCATCAGCTTGTTTACAATGTATAATATTATCTTGTACTTCATACTCACAAGTTTCCCAATCATCTATTTGCATCTTATCTTTAGAAATAATAACTGTTTCAGTTAAGGTATAACCTCCACTAGTAGCGGTTCCTTTGTATGTTCCATAGCTAACTGTATAATCTTTTAATTTTATTTTCTCATCACTAGAACTAGTATTATTAGTATTATTAGTATTATCTAATTTAGTATTAAGTGTATAGTCAAATTCCTCTAATACTTTCATAACCTTACTAAAACTAACGGCATCACTAAACTCATCACTAATTACCTCAAGAGAAGTAGTTTTATAATAATAAACTATTGTTATACCTCTTTCTCCAGTAGTATATTCTAATATTTTATTTTCATCATCTTTAAATACAGAATTATAACTATCATAATGTTCATAAATACTACTTATTTGATTATTCCAAAGTCTTGTAGCAGAATCTTCATCTCTATAAGTTTCAAATGTATAAGTAGTTCTACTATCATCTGTTTCATCAACGGCTGTATAAACACAATTTATACTTTTTTCTGTACAATTTCCCTCTATAATACTAAGACCTTGTTCACTCATTACTTTCCTAAAATTTTCTAAGGTCATTTTACTATTTTCTACTTTTTGGGTATCGTTATTATCATTATTTGGCATTACACTATCATTAGATTTTTCTTCATTAGAAGATACATCATTTCCACAGCCTGTTATTCCAAGAAGTAAAATTCCTAAAAACAATATACTTAATATTTTCTTTTTCATAATCACACTCCCACACTAAATTAAATGATAGATGTCAATAAAATTATATCACAATTCTCTTATACTTTAAATATTTTATTATGTATTTTTTATTAAATAATTAATCATTTATTATTTATATATTGTATGTAAATACATTTTTGTATAATTTTTTAATTATTGATAATCATATATAATATATTTGTAAGAAATATTAGTCTGCGGGGTGGTGAATATGGATACAAATATTTATACGTTAAAAAACTACGGCAAAGTTGAAATTTGTTTAAAAAATATACTTGATAAAAAAGGTATTAACAGAAATAAATTATCAACAATGATTGCAGCTAATTATAATTTAGTAAATAGATATTATAATAACAAAGTTGTAAGAATTGATTTAGATATTATCGCAAGAATATGTTATGCACTTAATTGTGAAGTTAGTGATATTCTAAAATATAAAAAATAACTAGGTAAGTTTAGGGAAACTACAAAATTCACTACATACTACTTATACTACTTTATTGTTTTCTCTATTCTTTTTCAAATCTTCTAGGTATTCTTGCCAAGCCATACGTTTATCTATTGCAATATATCTAATTATAATCCACATAAGAACATCATAAACTTGTTCTTTTTTTATTTCTGCTGATAAACAATACCTTTTAATACAAGATATATCTATTGGTAAATCAAATTGTTGCCCTTTATACCCTACTACCTTAAACAATATATCAGTTGCAACTCGATTACCTTCTTTTATTACTGCATCAAATTCATTTTTTTTGCTAGCGTAATAATTAATTATTCTTTCTATTTCCATAGAAATTTCATTGTACAAATCCATATCAAAGTTTAATTTTAATTTTTTTAATAATTTGTTTATGGTAATATTTATTACTTTATCCTTATCATTATCAGGCAAATTTTCAATTAAACAATATAAATCTTCAAATTCTAAATCTAATACTTCAAGTATTTTTAATATTTCATCACTAGCATTTTTAATAATTACCTTGCTAATTTCTTCTACTGTATTAGTAGTTTTTTTCATTATCTGATCCTCATTTCTACCAACTCCTAAACTTACCTTAATATTAATTATAACAAATTATAGAACATTTTGATATATTACCCGCTATTTTCGTAACAAAACTTTATTTAATGGGAAAATAATATTGGTGATTAAAATGATAGAAAATAATCTAAAAGCCTGTCGGGAAGAATTAGAAATGACTCAAAAAGAATTAGGAAATATATTTGGGGTAAGTGATTCAACTGTTAGAGGTTGGGAAAATGCTTATGATACAATACCATTGAAAAAATTAGTTAGATTTTGTAATTTATATAACTATTCACTAGACTATGTTGTTGGATTTACTAGAAAGAACAAAGAATATAATCATAAAATAAAAATTGATAATAATCTAATTGGAAAAAATTTAAAATATTTAAGAAACAAACTTAAATTATCTCAACAAAAAATTGCAGATATTTGTTCCATATCACGTTCTGCATATAGCCATTATGAAATTGGATTAAGTTTAATAACAACTTTAACGTTATATACAATTTGTAAAACTTATAATGTTTCAATGGATTGGCTTGTTGGTAGAAAAAGCAGCCCAAAAATAGATGAATTAAAAATATAATTTTCCAAAAAATTCAGAATCTACTCTAATAAATAGAAATTTGTGATTAATAATTTATGTTGATTTTAATCTTTTTTAAATTTCTTTAATAACTTCTCTAATTTATCAATCATTCTTTCGTTAGTAATAATTATAGAATCAGCAAATCATCTACAAACTTACTATAAGCTTCAAAATTTTTAAACATCTTATAATAAAATTGTTTGACACTCATAATTTAGAAGTAGTAATATATTAATAGGAGATGAATGAAATGAAAAAAATGGTAAAATTTACTTTAGCAATCTTAATTTCAACAATAATGGTTTATTGCCCTAATGTGTTCGCAGAAGGTTCAGTAACTAAACCCGAAAATGCTTGTAAAACTATTTTAGGTGAAGATGGAGTATATGAAATAAAAGTAACGGAAAATGATACTTTTTTATATGAAGGTCGTATATTTTCGGCAGATTGTTATAAAAATAATACGGCTATTATTGAACTTATTTATGAACATGATTCAAAAGATGCAGTGTGGGTAACTAATAGTTTATTAAAAAAAGCAGAAAGTGAAGGTTTAACTTTAGTAATTAAAGCCAAAGATAATAATAACAAAGAATTATATACTGCTACTATAACACCAAAAGATATTATTAATGATGGTAAGAGTTATAATGTTACAGTATGGTTAGAAGAATTATCTAGTCAAGATAGCGCTAAATTAGAGGAACAAGGATATAATGGTCTTGCTTCTTTAAAAGCCGCTAATGAAAATATTTTAAATGCAACATATAAAATTGATGCTACAGGAATTCTAGAAAATGGGACATACGGAGTTCTTGGGAAAGATTATTATACAGTAAAAACTACTTCCCTAACCGTTTCTAATAATAGTTTGGAAGTAGCTGATACAAGCT
Organism: uncultured Bacilli bacterium; assembly: GCA_947627805.1. GTDB lineage: Bacteria > Bacillota_I > Bacilli_A > RF39 > UBA660 > SIG200. Next base: position 6,939 of record CANQXB010000002.1, on the reverse strand, counting down.
TATTTGGTGGTTATATCTTTACTAGTAAAGAGGTACACAATACACCATTACCAACGCCAAGTACTAGTACAAGCTCATCTAATAGTTCTAGTAGTAACAATACTTCTAAAGAAGTTGTTGAGTTTAAACAAGAAATTGTTAGTCAAAGTTTATCAATTCCTAGTAGTAAATACGAAGATGTAATTAAAGATACAATCGCTAGTGATGAAAATTTAAAAGATAAATTAGCAAATGGGGCTAATGTAGTAATTAAAGGAGAAAAAGCTCCCGTAAGTGAACGTTCCCAAAATTCTTTTAAAGCTGTAATTCAAGGTGGTATGATTTTAGATTATGTCGATATTAAAATTAATCTACAATCAAACAATCAAGATTATCCAATTACTAATTTAAAAGATAAAATTGAATTAGCCTTAACTATTCCTCCTGCTCCAGCCGTAGAAAATGGTTATTATAGAGAATATTATGTATTAAGAGAACATGATGGTAATATTGAAAGATTAGATTCTAAAGTAAGTGAAGATGGTAAAACAATAACATTTAGTAGTGATAAGTTTTCTGTTTATGCTGTTGGATATGTAGATAGAAAAATAAATTCTTCTAATATTAATAATCCTAAAACTAATGATAGTATATACTTTATGATAAGTACAGTTATGATAAGTGCGGTTGGTATATATTTATCAATAAAAAGAATGATTACAAATAAATAAAGATTAAAATAATAATTTAAACTTCTCAAAAGCGAGAAGTTTTTTATTTTAATTTAAATTATTGTATTCGCTACTTATAAAAAATTCTGTTACTTTTCCATCTTGACATGATTTGTGATATTTATAATTCTTCATATCTTTTGGCAAATCATCTATATTACCCTCATACATTAGTGAATCATCCACAAAAACTTTGCACTCTAATAGTCTAATGCTTTCTAAAGGACCATATAAATTTACTTCTTTATTATTTTTATCTTTAATCACTATTTTCATAATAAATCTCCAATCTTTTACTATATAAGTTAATTATAATATATTTAATAAAAGTTTTAAATTATTTTTTATTATTTTAACAATTCTTTTAAAACATTATAAATTACATTAACAACAATAGAATTCCCTGCTTGATGATATAAAGCTGTTTCACAATTAATTTTAGAAACTTTATTATAATCTTCATCTGTGAATCCCATTATTTTCCAAGCTTCTCTTGGTGTGATTTTTCTTACTCTCATAAATTATTTACCCCCTTACTACAAGTTTCCAATTATCTGCTGTATTACTAGCTGTTATTGTTGGCACAACTCCATTTTCTGAATAAATTCTTGCTGATTGATAAAATTTGCAATTTGGAACATTTCCACATAATCCACCAGTTTTATATTTATCCATATCAATTATATACTTTGTATTTTTATTTGTTTTCTTATAGAATATCCTCTTATTTTCAAATTCATCATATTCATTACTTGATAAATAATATTTCTCATCCACATTATCTTCTGAATAATCTTTAAAAATAACATTGTTTTTAATTGGTAGAGGAAAATTAAATGTTTTATTTGAATCTAAAATTGCAACTAAAAAATACCTCTTTCTCATTTGAGGTATTCCAAAGTCAGTAGCATCTAAAATACTATCATATAAAGTGTATCCTAAATTAATTAAGTCTTTTTTAAATAAATCTAATGTTGGTTTGAATTTTTTACTAGCTATATTTGTAACGTTTTCAAAAACAACATAATTTGGTTTTTGTTTAACTTCTTTTAACAATCTAATCATTTCCCAACCTAAACTTGATCGAGTATTACTTTCTGCTTCAAAACCTCTCATAACACCTGCAGTAGAAATATCTTGACATGGGAATCCACCTATCCATAAATCACAATATGGTAAATCAATTCCTTTTATTTTTGTAATATCTCCTAAATTTAGTTTTTTATCAATATTATGTAATAAACAATAACTATTCACAGCTTTCTCGTCTATTTCGGAAAAAAACATTACTTCATAATCTTTTATTACTTTTTCTTTCTTTAATAAACTTAGCGCTTTTTCTGGAGCACCTATTCCACTAAAAAAGGAACCAACTTTAACTATTTGTTTTGTCATTTTATCAACCCCCTTTATTTTTTAATGACAACAAAAAAGAACTCCATTTTTTGAAGTTCTTTAAATAAATATACATTTTATAATATTTTAACTATCTTAAAAAGCAATAATTCTTATTTTAATTTTTCTTTGCACACCCTCCGAAGCCCCATATTATAAGACATTTTCAATATATATCATATTTTGGGTATAAGAGTTTTTCTCCCCCCCGTATTGCCTTTGTCAAGATATATTTTTACTAATTTCTGACAAAATATATTTTTTTACAAAAAAAGTATAATTTCATATATATTATATTAAAGTTTCTTTAAATAATTCCAAAAGAAAAAAGTATCGCTTGATACTTTTCAAAAAGTTAATTACCTATTATTTTAATTTTCTTCCTTTATCTTTTCCATATCTTCATTAGATAATCCAGTAGCCTTCATTATTGTCTCTTCATCTATACCTAAAGTGAGAAAATTTTTGGCAGCTTCTATTTTTCCTTGAGTGATTCCTTGAGAAATACCTTGAGAGATTCCTTGAGTAATTCCTTTTTGCATGGCTTCTTTTATGCGCATCTTGGTTCTTATCTCATTTTCCTCTTCCCTGCTTATCTCTCTTTTGAACACAAAGTCATCATTTAATTTTTCCACTTCTTTATTTATCCCTTCTATTATTTTATCTATCTTTCCTAATTTCCCTAACTCTTCTTCATTTGCATCTAACATCACTAAATATATATGTTTATTATTCCCTTTGATATTTTTATCATACCATTCCTCTTTATATTTCGCAATATTTACTGTGATTATTTTAAAATTTTCACTATATTTTTTTCCACTTTTATCTTGAACATAATATATTCTTTTTGCTTCTTCTTTTTTACTCTCATTAAAATTTATATCGATATGTATTACTTCTAATTCTTCATCTATCTCTTCTAAATTACTTCCTCTTAATTTCTTTTGCGAATATAAGGAAGTATAATAAACTAAGTTCCTCTCTTTAGTTGACTTATCAAAATTAGTATTTAACTCCACATTAAGAATTTTGTTATCTTTTGTCTTTAATAAAATATCTAATGTATTTACCTTACTCCTTTTATTCTTTATAGGTAACTCTGTTGGTACAAAAGTTACTATCTCTACTTCACAATCTAATATGTCACTTAAGATTACTTCCAATACTCGAGGATTATTTTGGACAATAGTCTTAAATACTCTATCGTACTTTAAATTATAAAACTTATTTCTTTCTTCAATCATCTAATTCCTCCTTTCGTTTTATAATTTAGTACTTACACTAATCCTACTTTTTATTCTTTTTTAATTAAATTTTTTTAAGGCATTTTTTCCTCCTTTCACTTATATATATAGTGCACTCACCCCTCAATTTCCTTTTTTTTCAGGAAAATTTTTTTAAAAAAATTAAAAAAATGAGATTTCTCTCACCTTTTTAATAATTTATTTCGTTACTTGGAGTTATTCTTTTAGCATGCACCACTTTTCTTTTCGAAGTACCTCCAGTTCCATAACAAGTAGATAAAGTTAATATTTTATCATCTAAGCCAACATCAACATTAAAATCTTTTTCACTTCTTCTTTTAATATTATTGATAAATATTTCAAAATCTCGATCTTCAAAAGAAGTTGTAATATAATAATCTTCTGCATCTGTTATATAATAGCTAAAGATTTGATAGGTTATTTCGCCTTCTTCTTTGGTATATATTTTAATATAATTATTTTCCTCTTTCTTGAAGAAGTTATCTTTAAAGACATCTCTTAAAGAGCCAAACATACTACCATCAAGCATGGAATGCCCAAATAAAACGGTATTTCTATCATTAAAGGCCTTATTACGATAATCCATAAAGATACTACCATTTTGATTTTTCTTACCATCAAAGGATTTATCTAAATAATAATCATTATCTGTTGACTGAACAATAGGGTAATTTATTTTACCATCATTAAATTTAATCCATCCTACCGTATCTTTATTCATATTAATTAGTTTTTCAAAATCCACTAGCATTTGTTCTTTATTATTAACATCTAATTTAACATCAATAACATCATTTAATAAAAAGACTTTTAACTTATTATTAGCATTCATATCTTTTACATAAGTATATACTTTGGGAAAATCAGCTAAAAAGATAACTATTAAACTAACTAAAATAATTATATATAATGTTTTATTTTTATTATTTTTCTTTTTCATTTTCTAAATAAAGAAAGATGCTATTAAGCATCTTTTCTCTTTCTAACTAAAACTATTATACCAATTAGCGAAATACCTGTTAAGATACCTGTTCTAATTATATTCATAGAAGATGTTTGAACATTATCAACTACTTCTTTTTCTCTTAAACTAACTGTAAATGGAGATAATTCTTGAACCGTGATACTTATCTTTCCATCTTTTACTTCTGTTTCTTCTTCTTGATATGTTCCATCATGTAATCTATGAATAATATATGCTTCTTTACCATTATAACTTTCTCCTAAGTTAAAAGTAATTGTTAATGGTTTAGTTAAAGTTTTTTCATCTTTTACCCAGAAATCATACATATTGTAAAGAATTTTATAACCTTTATCTTCAGCCATCTTAAGCATTGCTTTATATGTTTCATCTTCTTCTTTAACTATTTTACCATCAATATCTATATCTTCACCATTGTCAGCATATACAACATTTTCCACAATATTATAATCTTTTTGATTTTCTTCCTTTAATTCTTCAGTAACCCAAGCTTTATCTTTTAAAACAGTAACACCATTAACAGTTACTTCACCATCACCACTATTTTTAACAATAACACCCTCAGGCATTTCTTCTTCAATATAACTACCTTTTAATACATCTATTGTATCGCCAGCTTTGGCATCTTTAACAACTTCTTTAGTATCTTCACCAACATAGAAAGTATCATTTAATTTGACTAAATTACTAGCAGTTACATAATTACTAATAGCATCTTTAGCAGAATCTACTTTTTCCGTAAATAAGCCACCTTTTACACTAGCAACAACGGTACTAGCATCTTCTTTACCAATACTTAATATTTTAGCCCCTTCCGCACTTACAAATTCACCACCTGTAATAGTTAAGTCAGCTTTAGCTAAAGTGCCAGCATCATTTTTTGTATTTGTTAATAAGGAGTAATGATTACCAGTACCCTCAACCGTAAATGAACCATCAGCAATGTCCATTTTACCAGAGTTCATAATTACTGAAAAATCAGCTCCTTGAACAAAATTACCATTTTTAATTGTGGCATTATTTATATTCGTAACTCCCCAAGCTCCATCAACTTTGGTTTTAACAGTTATATTATTGATTGTTAAAGTACCAGCATTATAAATTCCTGTACTACCTTTTTTAGTTACTTCAAATATACCACCTTCCACTAGTAAAGTGTTACCTTTAGCAACGTTTACTAAAGGAATATTTTCATTAGTACCTTCTTTAGCGGTAATAACTCCCGTTCCTTTACTATCTTTAATAGTTAGGCTGGCTCCTGTAACATTTTCGCCAAATGCGATAACTGAACAACCTTCACAATAATTAGTTAACTTATGACCAGCTAAATCAATAGTAACTTTTTCATCCTTAGAAATGACAATATCTTGAACAGCATCATCTATTAAAGTTAAGGCACAATTTTTAGTATCTTCTCCTGTACATTCTACTTTAATATGACTTGCTTCTTCTCTACCTTCATAGTTTTTTAAACCTTCAACTGTAATTGCTTTGGCACTACCCATAAACATTGTTAATGCCATCATTGTAAATATTAGTTTTTTCTTCACGTTTGTTTCACTCCTTCTTTACTTATTATAATCATAATAAACTTTACAATTTATTGCAATAAATTAACATTTCATTTTTTGAAATTTGTCGAAATTTTTACAATCAAAAAGACCCAACATTTTTTTGCTTAGGTCTTTAATTCATTATCTTATTTTATGTTTATTAAGCATTTCTTTTTTTAACTAAGACAATGATTCCTACTAATGACATTGTTGTAAGTATTCCACTAGCAATTATATTCATTGATGATGTTTGGGGGTTATCTACAACAGCATTATCTTTTAATGATAAGGTAAATGGTGATAATTCTTTAACAGTTATACTTACTTTACCATCTACTACTTCAGCTTCTAATTCTTGATATGTTTCATCATGTAGTTTATGAATTATATAAGCCATCTTACCATTATAACTTTCTCCTAAGTTAAAGGTAATTGTTACTGGTTTATTTAAACTTTTATTATCTTTTACCCAGAAATCATACATATTATATAATGTTTTATAACCTTTATCTTCAGCCATTTTAAGCATTGCTTTATATGTTTCATCGGTATTTTCGACAATCTTACCATCTATTTCAATGTTTTCACCATTATCAGCATATACAACATTTTCGACAATAGTATAATCTTTCTTACTACTACTTGAACCACTTGAACTACTACTTGAAGAAGTAGGAATTGTTATTTCTTGATTATTTTGAAGTTCTGTTCCATTAACAGTTACTTTACCATTACCACTATTTTTAACAGTTACTCCTTCTTTAACATCTTCAGCTGTTAAAGTTCCTTGTAATACATCAATTGTTGTTCCACTTGTAGCATCTTCTACAACTTTTTCAGCAGAAGCACCTACATAATAACTATTTCCAGATTTAACTTCAAGTGCCGTTTCTGGAAGTAATTTTTTATCTACTTTTTTATCAAATTCACCACCAGTTATATTGTAATCGCTTTGAGCATCTCCTTGTGATTTAATAGCTCCTTCAACAGATGCTTCTAATTTACCACCAGAAATTGTAGTTTTAGCAGAA
>CANQXB010000001.1 GCA_947627805.1 uncultured Bacilli bacterium | reverse complement strand
GATGCGTCAACCGTATAATTAGTTTCCGCATTTAAACTATATCCAACCGCAGCTGGAGTAATAGTTAATTCTCTTGTAGGAGAAGCAGGGTCAATAGCCATGATTAAAACCATAGTTCCTTCTTCATCACCAGTTTGACCAAATGTCAAAGTTTTTTCTGTACCAAGTAATGTGGTACTTTTAACAGTTGTTCCGTTCTCACCCAAGAGCTTCACAGGTAAATAATATGAAGTTAGTTTAGATTCACCGGGGAACATATCCTCATAATCATCAATCTTCTTCAACTCACCTGTCGCAGTGATTGTATGAGCTTCTTCGTCCATAATAATGCCATAATCTTCACCAACTAAATCTGCTAGTTTGTGATCGCCAGCTTCAATTTCTTCTAATTCTTTTGGACTAAATGGCTCTGCTGCGGGAATCTTAAATTCACACTCATTACAATCAACAGTGATTTCTAAGCCTTCATTATCAGTAGCCGCATCTTCTACGGTACTATAAAGTTTTAATGTGATAATAGGACTTTCAGGATCAACCGCAAGTAACATATTCATTACGGTATTTCTATCCCCTGTTTTACCAAAAACATGCACTGTGCCATCAGGCATACGCTTAATAGCTTGTCCTCTAATACCAACCAATGTCAAAGGTAGAAAATACCCTTTGTTCATTTCTTCTGGATAACCTAATTTTTCGCCAACTTGATCTGGTTGCTTCATAAAAGAACCAGTAACATTGATGTTGGATTCTACAAGAGTGACAGACCCAGAGAATCCGTCACTCGTTTTATAGTCACCAACGGAATACCCGTTGCCCGCAGTCGCCTTTCTCAATTCTGGTGCGACGGGGACGGGCGTTATTCCCCCGAATCAACGAAGATAGACTTCGTGTACCATTCGTCTACGTCAGCGTCACTTGTACGATTCTGATGGCCAACAATATCTTTGGTACGGTAATTATGAGCTTCACCCTCGGCATCAAGCACTTGTAGAACAGCCATAACTTTCTTGTTCTTGTTGAACTTAGTATAGGCTGGGAAAGCGTCGATTGTGAAAGTGAATGTGCTAGGATCACCACTGTTGGCCATTGTAAAAGTGAAGTTAGACTGAATCTTACCACGAGGAATAATAAATTCAGCAGCCATATCAACACCAGTAGCTTCATCGCGGAATAGCGTAGAAGCCTCAATGTAATAGTAACCAGCGAATGTACCCGCATCAATTTGAATTTCAGTAGCGCCCTCAGTATGAACCGTATAGCAATCAATACGAACAGCTTGGCCTACTTCAATCTTCTCGTCAAGACGAGGATCGCCAGGTTCATCAGAAGCTAATTCAAATACAATAGTGCGGCCACTAGCATCAATCTCACCACGTTCAGTATTGACCTTAACAGGGTTCTCACTAGCTTCGCCTTCTACTGTAATCTGATCTTCTGTAATAGCAGAAAGATAAGCAGCTTGCGCGCCCGCAGAATCTAATAGAATAGGATAAACAGGAGCTTCTTTAGTAACTACAAGTGTAGCACCATTACGCTCAACATCTGTTAGTTTAGCAACATACTTCTCTTGTTCTTTTTCAATAGTAAGATCATAAGAAGTATGAACATAAATTTTCTTAGCATCGTCTCCATCTAAGGTTCCAGTACCTTGGATAACGCCAGCGCCAGAAAGCATTGAAAAACTAATGGGGCTCATTAGAGCATCTTCAACAGTAAAGGTGATGGTCTTTTCGCCGTCCCAACCAATTAGGCGAGGATTACCTTTACCACCCTGCGCGTATACAGTAGTAGAAGCGCCCTCAAGAGTTGAGGTCTTGGCGGTATCAAGGTAAAGTACGGGCTGACCAGCATCAAAGTGTTGATTCCCAATATCCACAGAGCTGAGAGGTTTAAAAACTACATCGCAGATCTCGCGAACACCGAATCTCATGCTATGTTTCCCTCCTTTACATAGTAAAATTTGTACGTACAAATTTTTCCTTTTTTGGTCCCCAGAAGTCGCGCAACTTTTGGAATACCAATCTATAATAAATCACACAAGGCTATGATTATTACCATGAATAAATATTAGAAGTCCAATACTCAGGTTCTTCAAGTTTTGAACTATCTGCGAATGGAATCGTTGCCATGTCAAAATATTGATCCCATCGCATTTTAGCAAGAAAACGCATAAACATATCATTTAATTGAAATAAAGTATTTTTTGCTAAATCATTAATAGATATTTGCAATCCAACAGATAAGATAGAAAGTTCGGTTCCATATAGAGATTGCGGTTCATCTAATCCACCCTCTCTACGAGCTTTTTCTTCTCGCCCTTTTTTCAATTTTTCCGCAATTTCTTGAGCTTTATCTCCTTGTGGATTATATTGTTTTTCTTGTTGTGACATAGGTAAAAATAAATCTAAACAAATGGTTTGTAAAGATTCAAAATTAAAAGGAGTAACACGTCCTTTTATTGTACTATCTTCTGGATCTAAAAAATCTATTGAATTTTCAGTAACTTTCACAACATATCGCGGAAAAACTAAATCAAAAAAATTATCTATATCTGCCCGCACCAATGGTTCATTATGATAAATAAGAAGTAGTAACTGTAAATCACTTAAGATACCAATATCATCATTATCATTTTTAACCACTGCAAAAGATTCACTTGTGCGGGAAATATATTGAATTGCTTGTAAAAAACTTGTTTCTCCTAATTTTAAAACCTCTTCAACAGTAGGCTGTGTAATAAAAATATTACAATCAAAAACAATAATTTCTTTTGCTGCAAGATATAATCCTACTGCATCTCCTTTTATCGCCATAATATCACCTACTCAGTGATATCATTATCATAATCTCTACTACCTAATTTCTCAGGTGCAGGTGCCAATGGATTAAGTGATTCTTCATCATCATGTCCATGAGTAGCAACATAACGTAATACTAATCCACCTAAATACTCGTTTAATACAACTTGCGAAGCACCCATAAATTTTAAAGTGCCAATACCGGTTAAGCGGCATTCATTAAGAATGCCATCTATATATCCAGCTATTTGGTGCGGCCGCAATTTATAATCTTCAAGTTCCCAATAGTCTAACTGACAAATAATTGTAAAACTAATAATACAATCTCTATATTCAGGATTCTCAGTGGGGACAAAATCATCAAATTCAAGCATAATATATGCTTTTACTTCTTCATGTTCTCCAAAAGGCAACTTAGGAATAGCTTTAATATATCCCATATCATGTAAATGTTTTACTGTCGCCTGTTGAATTAAATGATCCCATTGATGTTCTTTTTCGTCAAGACAATTAGGAGTGTTTATAATCAATAATCTTTTTAATTTGTTGCTATATGGCTGACTTTCTACAAAAAGCCGTTTCCAAATAGCCTCTTGATCTTTTTCGCAAGAAAGAAAAGAACTTTTAAAGTTTTTAGCAAGTTGATGCCCAACTACATGCATTCTCTTCCTCCTTAGAACGATCCAATAGTAACTGGTAATTCATATTCAGTGCCATCATTCGCGGCACCCCGCAATACAAATTCACCTTTTTTACTCGATTTAATTTCTACCGAGCAAGAATTATCAGTAAGTTGTTTGACCTTTACCAATGGACTATCAGAAGAGAATATGACAACATCATGCGGGCAAGGTGTCCAATATGTATGTACATCATATGGATACACTAGTTGCGGGCCTTTAATATACGGTTCTTCTATGTTAATCTGTACTTCTAATGGCGCATTGTCGCCATATTGTATAAAGAAGTTACGTATAGCTCCATCGTATATGCGGACTTCACACATACGCCCATGATCTATAATTCTATGGAGTTTTACTCTATCATTGCCATACACTTTCCATTCTGCTTTTGGATCATAGAAAGTAGGCTCAATTTCATATCCGACAATAGAGTCTTGTTCTACAGTATCTATTCCAATAATACTCTCATGCGGGGTCTCTGCCAAATGAATACTAGGCAATTCCGCGGGAGTATTGTCGTAATATTCTTGAATTTCTAACTCTATAATGCCTGGTACTGTAATGGAATCTGTTACCTGAACTTCCCACATATGACCATCCAATTTAATATGCGTGAATCGCTTAAAAAACTCTTTTGTCTGTGGCGTATTTTTAATATATATAGTACCAGATAGATTTAACTCATTAAAGTTAATCCCAGATTTGATATACCATCGAAGGTCTGTTTCTGTTGGGCCTTGAAAATAGACCCAATATTCTTCATCATCAATAGTGACAGTGTAACGACACCGCACTATTTCTGAACGAAAATAAGCAGTTTCTGTCAGAACAGGAAGATAAACCATCCAATGAGTATGATTATCTAAAACCTCAAAAACATCTCCAGATTCTAATCCTGCATCAAACTCAACAGAAATATACTTTTTATCATAATCACTTTTTATATCTTTAGAATTAATCAATGCGGGATAAGCACCTTTTTTAGGTGTTTTAATCATGCGACTGTTATAATCATTCCTAAGAGCTGCCCGCAAAGATCGCAATTTTTGTTTGTTTATACGACTAATGGAGTCTTTTCCGCCATTATATTCTAGCCGTGTAATCAGACTATTTAATGACATTTGCACCCCCTCAGTCTATAGAATCCTTAATCTTGCTGACTAAGGAGCAACATTCAAATATGGTGCGGCGGTACAACAGAAAATCTATACTGTCATCTGCCGCTAAACCTTGAACTTTACAAGCTAGAGATAAAATATTCTTTTGGTCTGGGAATAAATCAGCCATACCCAAAAGTTCAATAGAAAGAGTCTCTAATGGTTTAACCCATTCTTTATCCTCTTCCCGCAAACAAAGAGCTTTATATACTTGATTACCTATTCGCTCTAAATTTGATTTTATTGCAGCGTTATCTATTTCATTTTCATATCGTGTTATCATTGCGGTGGTGCTTCCATAATCAGATTAAGGGAAGACCGCACAGAGCCATCTTCTCCTTTATGCCGTCTGCGGAATACTCGTTGCAAATGGAAACCTTGATGTTCATATTCAGCTTTCATATCTTTTAATTGTTTAATATGAGAAGCCTGAGAGGTAAATTTAAAATCACTACCAGAATATTTTTGTTTAATTAAATCAATAGTTGCAAGCTGGTAGCCAATCCATTGAGCAATCATGTATTGCCGCAAAACAATCATTTCTTCCATCGAAAGTTGAAAATTAAATTGTTGTTTGTCTAAATCCATATCAAATAAATCATGACTTGGATATTCAAAATAAGGAATTGCTGCAATTAAAAGTTCTTGTAAAATTTCAAGGGTATCTTCTTTTGTAATTTCCAAAAACATATCGTCTGTTATTCCCGCGAGGAATAAATCATATACTTCTTGAAAAGTAGTAAATTGTTTAGGAGTCTCTTCATCCATTAAATACTCCTTTCTAATTTACTCCTTTTCTTTTGGAGTAGTTGTTACACGACGTTTAGAAGCTGGAGCAGCTTTCTTTTCTTGCTCGATTTCTTCATCTGTCTTAGCCTTTTCATCAGCTTTGGCAGCTAGTTGCTTCATAAGAATTTTATTATCAACATCCGCGCCTGTCTTCTCTCGAATAGCTTTGCGCTTAGCCGCGTCTGGAATTTCCAAATCCACTGACCTGTCAATGAGCATTTCTTTAATACCATCAGGTCCAAAATCTAAAGCATCTAAAAGAACGTCAAGAGGCTTATTTAAAAGCACATCATCAATATCTTTTAGCGTCCAATCAAATTCTATTGCATCTTCTTCAATACCAAGCTCCTGCCGCATATCTTTATTGTCTACTGCGAGAAAACCAAGCAATAGATTGCGGCCACCTGGATTATAATTTAATTTGCGGATTTCATCAACAGGGATTTTTTTAATTTCTCCTGCTTGAAATATTCTCCGCACATTTAGTTCCTCAACTTTATATCCTACGCGATGATTAGTAAGATTGCGCACAGGAACTAAAGTATTATCTGCTAACATATACTATCTCCTTGTATCTCTAAAGTAAAGGGGAAGGATTAATTAATCCTTCCCCGCATTTTTACTTAATTGAAAGAACAGCCAGAACAGTTAATCGTTATTTTAACGCCACCTTCGTTTGCTAAGGCTTTTTGTCTGTTCTCATAGACCATTAATTCAATAGTAGGACTATCTTGTTTTACAGAAAGAATTAGATTCATTTCTGTATTAGTGTCGTCAGTTTCACCGAACACAAGAATCTTATTATTAGAAAGACGTTTTACAGCTTGTCCTTGAGTACCTTTTAATGTAAGGGGCAAATAATATCCAGTTGCCTCAGCTTGTGGAAACTTTAATTGCTCATTTGCATCTTCTTGTTTTGTAAAAGTACCAGATACTGTAATTGTATCGCCTTCTGTCACTGCAGACCCTGTGAAGCCTGTATCTCCATTATAAGAGCCCATGGTTACCCCACTCCCGGTTTCTACTGACTCAACAGGTAGACTCGGAGTAGGAGTTAGTCCCCCTTCACTGCTTTTTTTAGGTTGCTGTTCTGGTATACACACATCCAATTAGTAGAAATTGTAGCAATACCATACTTATGATAAGTTTGAAGATCACGTGACCAGTCATCGTTATCTTCAACCTCACGCACACAAGCGGAACCTTCAAAAGCTAGCTTAATAGGCTTCTCAGACCCAACAGGAAGGATATAAGCATAAGAAGGATCAATAACCTTCATAGTATTGGTTTCATCTTCCATAGATTGTGGGAGAATAATTACTTGGTGACCCTTGTAATTGCCAAGGTAGCCAATATTCCAACGGTCATTCTTCATTTCGCCAGAAGCCCAACCTTCTTCAGGGAGCATCTTAGAAGCAAATTCAAATGTGCAATAAATTGCAGAATGACCATAAGAGTCAGCAATCATAAGTAGATTGTCCATAGTATCTTCGTCAAAGCCTGCAAAAGTAGAGTGTTGAATTTCAGGAAGACCTTTAACTAAGCCTTCAAGAGACTTAGCAATCTCCTTATAGATAAATTCGTCCATGCCTTCCAAGAGCACAGAAGTAAGGTCAGAGAACTGAATGCGGCCATCTAGGAACTCCTCAAAACCAATACGAGCAGCACCGCCGAAAGCAGCTGTCTGAACTTCTAGGCTATAACCGTCAAGCATGAATGTTTCGTAACGGCCAGCAAGACCAACGCGAGTTACGAATGTCTTAGCACGTTTCTTAGCAAACTCAGAAATACGTACTTTAAAGACAGCCTTCTCACCTTGAGCAACAGTGCGGACGTCCGCAAACTGCATATACTGATCCATTACTTTCTGAGGAAGAACTTCATTAATAGTTTCCTCAATTAAACGGAAAATAAGGTTCTTATTTTCACGATAAGAAGCATAATCGCCAGCAAGATTGCGGAACTCGGTTGCTAGAGCTTCATTAACCTGGTCAAGAGAGAACTTCTCTTCACCGAAGGAGTATGCCACAGGAGCAGAAGCATCAGCTTTTACCGCAATGCGGGCTAGCTGCAATAAATCTTTATATTCCATTTAGCTATCCTCCTTCTTAAATTATGCTCCGGCTCCAGCGCCGATTCCAATTACTTGTAGTTTTAGAGCTTTTTGGCCGTCAGGTAAAGTTGTTTCCTTAACGACTTGAATAACAGGCTCACCCGCACCTGCGTCACCAGCCTCAAGTAGGCCAGACTCACCAATCTTGAGTTTGTCCTTGGCATTATAAGACGCATCTTTGACTGTATTAGTAGTCCAAATGTCGCCCACAGAGAGCGCAAATACACGAGGAACGATTACACCATCATAAGAATCTTCTTTCTTTTGGGCGAAATCTTTGTGCATCTGATGACGTTCGTCATAGAGCTTTTCCTCATTGTAAACCATCATGACTGGGCCATCACCAGTAAACTGGCATTTGCCCTCAGCATAGTTGTAATGAACAAACATGCCGTTCTCTAGTACATCAATAGAATCATCCGCGGGAAGTTGAGCATAAACTTGACCATTGCGAGGAGCTGATAGATGGTTAGGCTCTACCTGACCATATCCCTGGCGTTTGATCTCGGTTGCCATATAGTCAAACCTCCTTTAGTTTAATTGTGTACCGTATTGCGGAGTGCTTGAACAACAGGAGTAGCGATCCCCGCAGTTTCATCGTCCAATGAGAATGTTACTGTAGGACTATCTAGGTCAAACTCTGGTTCAGGAGCAGCTTCCTCAGCTGCCTCTACTTCAAAGCTAACATTCTTTTTGACATAGATAAGAGCAAGTTTAGCTTCAATCTCGTCTAAGCTATACTCTGCTTTGTGCTCAATAACTTCAGCCTTGTCATCGTTACTAAGCATAAAATACTTTTGAATCAGTGCGTCCTTTTGCTGATTCTCTATCTGAAGTTTGAAAGCACGAAGCTCTTCAACCTCTGCGCGAAGGCTGTCAAGTTCTTCTTGTGCTCCCGCACCTTCATTCAGTGAATTGTTTAGAATAGGATCCAAATCTTCCTCAGCAGCTTCTTCCTCTGTACTGGAAAATTCATCGGCAGGCGCCTCTTCTTCAGTTTCTCCGGCCTCCGCCGCGAACTCTTCAGCAACCTCTTCTGTTTCTTCTCCATTAGCGGGTTCTGCTTCGTTTAGTTCAAAGGAATCATTAGATTCATTCTCTGTTGAGTCGCTAGAAAGCATCTCTTCGTTCTCCATTGACCCTCCTTTGAATTGTAAAGCATCTTGTAACTCGTTCATCATAGTAAATAAAGTTTTTACAAATTCATCCTTGTTCATTGTAAAATCTTTAGTTACATCTGGAGCGGTAATTGATGCACCCTCAAAACAAGGTTCTACATCATTACCTAAAATGCACAGCTTAGAAAAAACTGCGTCATTAATTATGAAAAAGTCAAGCGCCAAATTACTATCTTCTGCCCAATGTCCGGATAAAGTTTTTTCATCCAATTCCATAGATTGAGCTTTGCCCTCATTAATAACAGATAAGGCTTCTTCATATTGCCCAGTCCATAAATATCCACTAGTCATTAGATATGTGCGCTCAACTTGATTCCCAAATTCATCAGTATCGACAAAATTTTTAAACCAGACTTGCGCATCAGGAGCAACAAAGCCATAAGGCTTTGTTTTTACTGAAAAATAGATTTCGCCATCTTCAAAAGTAACTACTTCTCCATGATCGCCAAAGTCTCCAACTTCTTCTCTAAATGCACCCACAATAGGGCATCCAGGAAGAGTGTTTGCCATTCTCACAGCAGTGTCTTTGTCAATATAACTGCCATTCCTGTTATGTCCCAAATATAAAACTTTAATCTCACACTGAGAAATTAAGGGATTAAAAGGATGAAGATTGATAAATTCAGGGTCTTGAATTGTCGCTATAGACTGTACTCTCTCGTTCATTTATCACCCCGATTCCTCATTGAGAATAGTCTTATCGGACTTTTCATCATCTGGTAGCTCTGGCCTACCACCTGTATCACTATCCCCCGTATTGCTTGAATCACTCATAGTAGAGGACATACGAGGAGGAATGAACAGCTCATCTAAATTCATATATTGATTTTCAAATAATGCTGTATTCATAACAACTAATTGAGATTGTCCAAGAGCAACTTGTGGAAGTAGTTTAGAGAAACCAATTTGTGTTTGCTCTTTATAAATCTTAGACAAATCTTTGTAGTTATAAATAGTTGTTGGGAGAATTTGCACTGTATAATATAATCGTTTAGGATTTTTATTAAATGGAAGTAATAGGCTTTCCGCGTATTTCTCAAATTGATAAAGCAAATTAGTCATTGTTGCTTCGTCATTTGCAATAGATTTTTCAAGAGCCAGATTAGTAGAAGTATTAAACTGCATTTGACTTACGCCAGCTTCATTATATACTGACCGCTCTACTTTATCTAATTGGTCAACAGAAGAAACATTGCCCTTATCAGACATATCAATAGAAGATACGTCTGCGAAAGTAGTTAAAACATTAACTCCAATAGCCTTACCAAGCATAGCGACTGCATTTGCATGTAACTGTTGAGTATCATCTAACTCAAACACTGGGTCGCCATTTTTATCTATAGGCATTTCTTGTACAATAATACGAAGAAGCTGTTGCTTCATACGCTCTTTATCTATGTCTTTTGCTTCTTCCAAATCTACAATATTTGGAATAACAGGAGCAAAAATAGGAAAGTCTCCTGAGCCAAGATTGAATTTAATAGCCATTCCAGGAGTCAAAAGGAACCAACCTTGAGAATCTCCTTGGAAATCTACCGGAAGCTTTCCTTTCTTCCAAGACACATATGCTTTTTGTATCTCTAAAGGAAAAATTTTCAACACTTTAGCCCTATAAGTTGAATCTATAAACTTATCATCAAAATACTTTAAATGAAATTCAACCGCGGGCTGTCCATTAACCATATATCGTGAACGGCAGTATTCTGCGGGAAGTTCCTGAAGAAAACCTGCTGTCTTTTGTGGCAACCTGTACCCATAATAACAACCATCACGAATAACTTTTAATGCTATGTCTCCAAAACTCTGTTTAAGATTGCTATTATCAAGCATTGCCGCGCTTTTCATCCAACCTTCGATAACTTTCTTATCAGAAATATTTTCATCAAAAATAATTGGTGTCACAAAATGATCATATCTATAAAGATAAGCCATATAGCGGCAGAGTCGTGAATAAATACCACTGGTAGCAAAAAATACACGAGAGAGCTGCCGCAATTCTAATGGATTATTTCTATTTATAATATCTTTAATATTTTGTAAAGAATAAGGTCTGCCAGATTTTTTATTCCAATCTGGATTTACTGAAATGTCACCAGTAAGAGTCTGCCCGCCTACTTTTATTTTAGCATAATCAGATATTTTAGAACGCTGTGCAGCGCCAGTTGAAATGCCAAAACCAGTATTGGCGTTAGTTGTATAACGTGCCAACGTCCCTCCTCTTTATATATATCCAGCTTTTGATAAAATATATGGATAAGATATTTTATCAGCTTCAAAATAAGGAATAGTTATAAGTATATAACCATTTTTCATACAATATTGTCTTTTTAAATTATCATTATAATTTTGTCTATATAAACCTCTAACTCCACCAAATTTTCCAACAGGTTGATAATGTTGTTTACCTTGTGCTTCAATAAGATAATCTATATTTCCATCGTCATCAAATACACAAAAATCAAATCTGAGATGTCTTCCACTGGAGCTAGTTAAATCATCAAAAATGTACTCCTCTGAAAAATCTACATCTGCTGCGGTAAGTACATCATGAATGCGTTGTTCCATACTACTCTGCATAATAATCACCTGTATATATTTAAAAATTACACAATTAAAATGATTTCTTCTTACCCAAAAAAAGTTAATTAAAAAGCATTAATTTACTAACATCCAATCCTTTTTTCTTCTTTCTGCGGTCCTCTTGGAGTTTACAATAATAAAGACCATAAATTAAAGCTGAAAACTTGTCTTTTCGTATCTTGCGGGAACTCTGTTTTAAAATAATATTTGCACCTTGATCTTCTTCTATAAGGTTTAACATTTGTTCTTTAAGTACAGTAGTTGCGACATAGGGACGAATATATTCTGCCCTTCTAACTGGGGACATTTTTTTACCTTGAGCTTGCGCCATTAATTTA
Source organism: uncultured Bacilli bacterium (assembly GCA_947627805.1). Taxonomy (GTDB): domain Bacteria; phylum Bacillota_I; class Bacilli_A; order RF39; family UBA660; genus SIG200. Next base: position 105,007 of record CANQXB010000001.1, on the reverse strand, counting down.
TCACGGGCAATATTTTCATTAATAAGAAAACGAAGTTTTCCATCTGTCATTTGTTGTTTACAATAAGCATATAATTCTGTATTAAGAGGCGTATTTGCTTTCATAATATATAGTGCTTCATGAATAGTATCTGCAGTCTGAAGATGTTTATATCGCCAATGTCCCTTATCGTCTTTTTCATCATTAATAACACCTAAACCTGGAAGAAATTCTCCAGTATCGCCATCCGTATCATCAATTACTAATAAATCAATAAGACCAGCACCTAATCCATTTCCGTCAACTACCGCTGCTCTACATTTAAATTGATTAAAAATACGTTTGATTTGACGAGCTTGTGATATAAAGTTTTCAGCTTCTACTGTATAAAGATTTACTATTTGTTTTAATGGTGCTCCTGTAACTGCTGGAGCGACTTTAATTACTACAATTTCAGTTGTACAATCAAATCGTCCAACGTCAACACCAAGTACATAATAACCTTTTTTATTAAGGCGACCATTATATTTGTCTTCTGCTAAATTAAGTTGCCGCAATTTTGTAAAGCGATCAGAATTAAAGAATGCGCTTTCTACATCACCTGACCATTTGCTCTCATACTCCCGCTCAAAGGACGCTTCGTTATAAGTCGTTAATTCCACTGTTTCCAGTGGCACTGACTATATCTTATTTATCTATATTAGATAAAAAACCCTTTTCGAGGTACTTCTCACTAATACCCCTACTCCTGTAAACCAGGATAGTCGATACAGGTTCCATTTAATTCCCAAACTTTTTGTCGTTTGCGATAAATAGGGAGAGATTTGAACTGACTGCCATATAAAATCTTTTTTAACTCAGACTTTGATATATTATAAGGCATTATTTCATATACTTTATTTAAATCATAATTAACGAATAATTGCTTTAGATACATTACATCATCATTAGATAAAGTCGCATTAGGATTATTACCGCCAACATTATTAATACTTTTTCTAATAGGATAAATATATTCTCCAATATTATTCCAGATTTTACCTAAATTAATATTGCAAACTAATCCTTCGCTAACATTAAATTGTGCTGCAATATCTCCTTGCGTTAAAGACATATCTTGAAGTAACTCTTTTATTTTTATGATTTCTTCATATTGCAGTTTATTTTGTATCTTTTGTGCAGTATCTCCACCAAAAGTAGAATTATATCCATCAAAGAAACTATTATATTTTTCAATATAATATTTCTCTAATTTATTTAAATCATCTCTAGTATACTTATTATCTGTATCTATAATTTCAAAAGAAAAACTATCCCACCCATATTTACATAAAGCATTATAAAATTTATTGTTACCATTTAAATATAAACGTTTATGTTGCTTATATCTATGTTCAATATTCATAGATTGCCCTATATATACTTTATTATTTACTTTGTTTTGAAATTTATAGATACCTTTCATAAAATTCTCCCTAAATTAAATGACTTCCCACGGGATTCCCATATAATATTTATATTACTTAGGGTTCCCCGTTAGCTTGCTTTTGCAAACCCCAGCGAGAAACTGGAAAAAGTTTTTACGGCACTAACACTAGGTTCACCGTCCATTTTAAGTTGTCTGACGAAATCCTTTGCAAGCAATCCTTCTACCATCGGCCAAGATAGAAAAAATTTTTATATGATTTATTGGACTATATCATCTTATATAAAACGCCAAATATAACCTTTAGATGTTTTAATTTTATTATTACAACAATCGCTTATTCCCTTACGATAAAACCCCGTTATACGAGAAGCCTCACTGGCACTTTCAAATTCTGTAATAAATTCTCCATCTAATGTAAATTGCCCTACCTTTTTCTTTCTTCCTATATCTCTTTTTTCATAATTATCATCTAATACACTCCATAAAAACCCACCAGCTTGATTTCTTTCTCCGATTGCTGCTTCTCTGACTTTAGCAATTCCTGTTGCTTTTATTGCTTCAGAGAAACTTTTATAAGTATTTACTAATACTCCATCCATAGTATATTGCGCCACTGGGATGGAGGTAGAATCTGCATTATTTAATCCATTATTCCAAGCGTCTTGATTATTGTATTGTGGAGTACACCACTCTAAATTATCAACATTGTTATTTTGTTTATTACCATCTTTATGATTTATTTGTAAGGCAGAATTTTCATTAGGAATATAAGTAAATGCTATAATGCAATGTCCTAACACATAATGCGGCGTTCCATCAATATATAAAGTATACTCTATATATCCATTATTTTTAATTTTTCCTTTTAAAATTTGATTAGTTTTTTTATTTCTAATTAATCCAGTATTAGAACATTCGTAATTAGTTGTTTTCTCATCTAAAATAATATCTTTCCACATAAAACTACCCCTTTCATAAATTATTCTATAATATATGAAAATTATGAGGTAGTTGTTATTCTTTTTCACCCAAAATTTGGATAATTTTTTGTTTTATATAAGCAGGGCGCTTCGATTAGTAGTCATCTCTAACCTACTTGCTTCCGCAATAGTCTCTACACCTTCCTATTTTTTAGGCTTGGCACGGGATAAAGTTTACTCTCTTCCCCCGTTAGCTTAGCTTATTACTAAACACCGTTGACTAGACGTTCACCCTGTTTTAAGCGCGCACCAAGTTTACGCGCCATGTGCCTCCCAGAATCATTGTATTATCCGGGCGGGCTGCCATTTGACAAAGAAATTGAATCAGCTTCTCGTAAGAGAATGTATTTTTATAACCAGCCGTCGTTCTTTTATATTCTACGATAGACGCTACTCTATCGCACGTTCTTTTATGAACTGCTTTATGTTTCCATAAAGAATAGACTATATCATTTACCTTAATAGGTAATCCTCCGCTTCCGCTATCAATCGCTTATAGCGTACTCCTTTTCAGGATAGTCGTTGAACCTTTCTTTATTTTAAAGACTTGGCTGCTGATTGCCCTCGACTTTACGTTAGGGTTTTCCAGCAATTCAAAGGATTAACAATACTGATCTCTCAGCATTGCCGCAATATTTTGTCTTTCTTCCAAAAGTAAGTTATTATATTTTATATAAAACTAAAACCTTATCTTTGTTACATTTTGACCAAAATTTTTACGAAAATTTGTGACTGGTTTAATGTTTCTTTGGGGTCGATCTGTCCATTGACCATTCTACTGACGTTCATTGTCAAGATTTTATATATCTTGGACTATCTCATCAACTAGTTTCAAGTTTTTTGCTAGTTGCTGCGCGCTTCGATTAGTGACAAACTCTAACCTACTGGGTTACACTCATCGCCCATAGTCTCTACACCTTCCTATTTTTTAGGCTTGGCACGGGATTCTTTCGTTCCCCGTTAGCATAAAAATTTTTATACACCCCTGTGTCACGGGTTCACGCAGTTTGCTATATTAGATCACTCTAATATGCCCCACTCGTTCGAGGGATAATAACATTATTCAGTATGTCTTGATCTATACCTACACACTCTTCCATTACTATTTTTTCTGCCGCTCTCGTTAGGAACGACACTGTGCGTTACAACACAGCTTTACATTTCTGTAAAGAAAAGACCATATCTTACTATTTTACAATAGCCCTTCCGCTTCCTCGCACTTGCGAGTACAAATTGGTCGTTGAACTTTAAGAGATAATATAGAATTTATGTTATCTATATCTTTATATGAAATTTCTAATAGATTATTTCTATCTTGACAATATTTGCGTTTAAGATTATCATATTCTTGTATGATTTTAAATTTTTCTTCTCCTCCAAAGAATTGTATTGGTTCATAGTGTTGTCTTCCTTGAAATTCTATGTATAAATCATTATCTGGCAAATAAAAATCCATACGTAAAATGTGTCCATCAAGAATAACCGGATATTCACTAAGAAAACGAATATTATTTTTAATTAACCAATTTTGTATTAACAATTCTCCATTAGATTTACTTTTCCTACATTTAGGACATCTTCCATATCCATTTATAAAATTTTGTACTTTTACGCTGTATTTATATCCACAATTATGTTGTAACATGATTCTATCACGATAAGTGTTCATTTTGTCCAATGACAAACATTGATATTCTTCTTTGTCACAAATCTCTTGAATCATCGTATTAACATTAACTTTTTTTCTATTACAAGCACAATGAATACCTTTCATATAATCATATATTGTTTTATAATTACTTTTTCCACATTTTAAACACTTACATTCAATAAGTTCTTTTGTAGAAGATATTGTTTGTAAATCTGTAATTATTTCCCAGTCATTATTACTCTGAATAAATTGAATAAAATTTTTTATTGTTACTTGTAATAAGTTATTTTGAGGAAAGCATTTAGAACATAAATGCACTTTATTTTTTACACTGTTAGCTACAACATAGCTATAAACAGTACCACATTTTAAACATTTAATTTGCATCGGGTGTTGTGTCGTAGTAAAAGTAATTAATTCAAATTTTTCTTTAGGAAAACGATCATGTAAAGATTGTATAAATTGTTTTTTTATTTTCTCTCTTCTGCCACAATCTTGACACAAGTTTTTTTTCTTTGGAGTAATAGCTGAATACATTTGTTTAAAAGAATATATTTTTCCACAAGTATTGCATTTAATTTTACCTGGTTTTTTTGTTGTTCGATATTCTAAGATAGATAAATCTTCATTCGGATATTTGTTTTTTAACCGTTCTTCAAAATCAAATTTCATATTATTCTCCTCTTCTTAGCTGCTGATTGTCCATTATAATATTATTTTTATCAAACCTTCATATAACCTAGAGAATAATCAATTATATTGTGGTAAATAATATAGATTAGGAGTTCCCAGCAATTCAAAAGGTTTATAGTGAGCTAAATAAATGCTAACCCACTTTGGAATCTACGACCACGAGATTTCTCAGTTGCCGCAATATTTTCTAATGTTGAGCCATTTCTAAAAGTATAAATTACACTATCTTTAGTCTGTGACGTGCGAGCCATCGTACCTCTGGTATCCCAAATAATTTCCTTCTCCAGAGCTGGAATAAGCCGGCATATTTCTTGTACCTTAGATGACAGAATTGACGCAGACTGCTCTTTGCCGCCACTGACGACGAAAAGTTTTGCCCCAGGATACAAAATTGCTTTAATTATAAGACACATAACAGACATAAAAGATTTAGACCAGGCACGAACAAACGTCGCATATACGTACTGATGCCGCATAACAATCCGCAAAAACAATCTTTGATAGAAAAATAAATGAAAACTATTATTTGGATTTAATGAGCAGAGAAAATCAATAAATTTATCTGGATAAACTCGCCAATAAGATATTGTTTGCCGCAATTTATCTAAATGCGGAAGCAATTGAACTTTTTTATCAACAGTTTCATTTTTAGTGGTTCCCACGCCTGTTAAGTCAGCTAAAGACATATTTAATCACCTCCAATAGACTGAAGAAGTTTTTCTGCTTCATCTTCCACTTCTTGTTCTAAAAATTTAGCAAAATCTTCAGCTTCTTGATCTGTTAGAAGCGCTTCTTGTTCTTCCTTTTCATCTGTAATAAGCCCCTCAAACATTTGTTGATCTGATTCTTCTGCTTGTTCTAACTTTTGGATATAAGATTCAATCAAATCTCCAAGACCAAGTTCATTAACTACAAGATTACGATTATATGATTTAAGATCTTTGATTGTTAAATCAATAACATCTTGAGAATAATCGTCTGAATTAACAGGAAATTGTTCTATAATACCTTTTTCTTGCTCACAAAGAGCTACCAATTCTCCAATAGTATCAAGTTCTTTAATAGCTTCATCTTTGTTTTGTGCTTCTGTAAACTTCGCGGATTTCCGCAAAGTATCTAGCATACTCATATAAGCCTTTGCGGACATTGTATCTCCCGCATCTACAGCTTGATCTGCTTTAAGAGATAGTTTACAAATTTTTTTCAATGCTTCTTCACGGTCAATGGTTAACTCATATTCTTGAGCATATCTATTATATAGTTTTTCCATTGTAATCCACTCAGAAGGACGATAATGCACTCCCCACTTAGCTATAAGAGATAAGCGGTCTTCATCTGTTAACTGATCCGCAATATCATTCTCATTAATTTCATATTCTGAAAAATAAGTTTTTATATGCGGCTTCTCTTCTTCTTTTTCTGAAAAAGTAGTAACACTAAGAGTGTTATATTCTGCTTGCGATATTTCGCCAGCTTCTAATTTTCTTTTTAGTTCTTCTTCTTTAACTGGATCAAAAGCTTGACTGCGGCGGGCCGCAGCTTCTTGTTTTTTTCTTTCTTCTTCAAAATTTAAATGATCAGTATCCGCATATCCATAGTCCGCAAACTGTGCCATGTTCATAGTGCGGATATATTGACCTATAACAGATGATGGCCCAAAATTATTAAGTCCCTTCTTTGCTAAGATTTTATTACACTGGTCAAACCATACTCTTTCAATATAAGGAACATCAAATTTTTCCATGATCCATTTAAAAGTTTCTGGCTTATTGTTGTCTATATGCTCTGTTAAACATGGCTTACATATATCACAACGATTACCAGTTTTCATTTTAAAAAATTCTTTTTCTGCTTTAGGCCGCCCGCATTTACTACATACTATATGATTAGCCAAATAAATCACCTCCTTTTAATAAAACGTTTTTATAAAAATAAAAAAATTTTTTCAAATTATACCTCCTTATATAGAAAAAGCCGCTTGAGGCGGCTTGTTTTAAGATTTACTATTTTTGCAATCTTTACATTGTGAATAAAATCCATCTTTAGTTGTATTACGTGAAAAGAACATTGGATGAGCTAACTTTATTTGTTTACATTTTGTACATTGTTTCCATTGTCCCTTTTCTATATTGGTATAATACCAAACAAGGTATTCTTTTTGCGCTTCCTCTGCTATTAAACGAGGTATTTGTTTGCGCCAAACCTTTGAATAATATGATTCACTATGATTCTCCCCATAGACCCGCAGCATTTCTTCTTGAATTTCTTTATTTGTTAACCCATCTATTTTTAAAATTAATAAATCATAAAGAAATTGATGATTTGGTAAAAGTGCTTTAGTAATTAAATTTTCTAAATCCAATAGCATAAACCGCATATCAGATTGAAAATCATCTGCGGACTCTTGCTTAAATTGTGAATAATAGCGTAGTAACATTGAAACACATTCGGGATTAAGTAAAGATATTACATTATCTGATATTGGTATACCATCTTTGTTAATAGTAATATTTTCATCTATTGAAATATGAGCCATTGTTTTTATTTGATTTTTTGAGGGGCCCGCATTCATAGGAGTCCCGCAATATGATGCTTTAATAATATACATTGATTGCCATATTTCAATTATTTGTTTTTTAAGTGGGTATTTATCTTTTCCTTTTACTGTTTTTAGTTTTTCTTCACATTTTTTAATTATGTCATAATATTCTTGAAGAATTGGTATTTTGTCTAAATCTTCTTGTGTAATTTTAGATTTATGATCAAGAAATTGATTCTTATCATTAGCTATAAGACTATAAATACCATCTTCTCCGTTTTCTAAAGAAGATATTAAACCCTCAAATGATATTTCTCGCTTATCTACTGTTGCCATTCTATTTTTTGTTAATATACTATTATCTTTGTTTTTCTTTTCTTTTTTTGTTTGTTCTTTGTCATTAATAAATAATATATAATTACTTAAATATTCAAGATTACGAGGAGTAAAATCTTCTTTACAGTGTTGAGCGATTAAATGCTCGACATATTTAATACGCTCTTCTGATGTTTTTAAACTATAATCTAATTGCATTATCTCCTCCTTACACTATAATTATAGCATAGACGAGATAAAGTTGTCAACCTCTTTCAAAAAATTTTTTTATTTAGACTATAATATATAAAATTGCGGGATTTCGGATTATTTATTATTACCCAAAATTTCTTGTTGACAGAATAAGAAAATTCGGATATAATATAAATATAAAATCCAAGAGGAAGGAAAAAATGCAAGTAAATAAAGTTAGCGATTTAAAATTAGAAGAAAATGAGATTATTATGGTTTGCCCGCGATGCGGCAACTGTGATGAAAATAATTTATATATAATTAAAAATTTTGATTATAATGATGCTAGGTTACCTTTTGCTTTAATGTGTGGAGAATGTTGTTACGTAAATGTATTTGATGCGTTAGATGAAGAAAAATAGTTATATTATTATTTTCCAAAAGTAAGGAGAAAACGAATAAATGTAAAGGCAACTATGATGAAAGATGTGCGGAAAGCTGCAAGGGAGCCGCAGGAATGTAAATGTCAGAAGTGCGGCAACCGCAATCTAAAAAGGATGCTTAGACTAGAGGGCGATATTCAAGGTTGGATGTGCGGAAAATGCGGTAAGGTTGATATTGAGGAAGGTAATTAATGACTTATTTGCTGGTATGTGACAAAAAACCAGAGGGAATTTATCATAAAGGAATAGAAGCAAAAGAAATTGGGTATAGTAAATTAAGAGATAATACTATTAATGAATTTAGTGTATATAATTTAACAGAAGTATGTCATGCTAATCATGCGGGAAGAGAAGAACGAGAATTACTGTGGGAAGAAGGTGGCGATGAGTAAAGTATATTTTTATTTAGATAATGAAAAAGTTTATAGAGTTGAATTACCCCGCAAGAAAGAAGAAGTCATTCGCCGCATTAATAACCAATTAATGTATACTAATTTTATTGTATTAGACTATGATGATATGATTGTTAATAATGGAACAGTAGAAGAGGCACTTATTTTTAATACGAATCATATTATTAATATTGAAATTGTAGAATAGGAATTAAAATGAGAATGAATAATTTTGGTAGTAGGGTTGCCCGCAATGTAGCAAAAAGAAGTTATCAATATGCGGTTAGAAGTACATATGATCTATTGCCGCAAACTGACAAGAAAAAAAGAAAGAAGAAAAGTTAATGGAACTTTGGACTAAGATTGTTTGCTTCTTTTATATTGGATCTGTAGGTATGATGGGCGCGATTTATGCATTTTGTTGGAATCGCGCATTGTGGAGTGATATTGTATTAGGTATTTGTACTATTGGAATATGTCTTAGTGTAACTGGTTGGGTTATTAATCTAATAAATTTAGCTTATACACGTGGTAAAATAGATATGTATGATAAGTTGGTGAAGAAAAAATGAACTTAGTATTATGCGGGACTCTTGCTAGAACTGAAGATAAAGACGCAAGGGTTCCTTTTTATCAAGAATTTTCTAGTTATAGAGCCCCCGAGGAGTATGCTTGGCGGATTGAAGAGTTAAATAAAGAATTTCCTTATTCTAAACTAATGTTTTTTAATGAGAAAAATGCTTTATTAAAGACAGAAGGAACATTGAGACTATTTTTACATGCTTTTGAAGGGTTAGATGGAGAATTAGAAGTAACAGTAGATTTGTGTTGGAGTGAGGATGATATTCAACAATGTTTAGCGGATGCTGATACTATTGGAGGATATTATAAAATTTTAACACTTGGAGAATTGGACGTGTTATAATGGAAGATTTGTCTCAAATGTATTTAGATGACTTTGATGATGATATTTTTGAAGATATGGATTTTGATTTATTAGATACATTAATTGATATTGACGAAGCTATGAATTTCTTTGATTATCATCCATTTAGCATTTATGACGAATAAATGATACGAGTTTGAGAGAACGTTATGAACGTGAGTTTGAAAAAAATAGCATGAATGTGAGTTTATAGATATGAATTTAAGATAATACTATGAATGTGAGTTTGTCGCGGCAAATCTGTTACCAAACTGTTACCTTGGAGACAACCGAGATGTACCCCCCATTACATAACAAGCCACTGTCTCGCTGTCCCATGAGAGGGACACCCACCATTTTGGTCGTTTTTCGCAAAAACGCACAAACAGTCAAGTTTGCCATGGTTAACTCTGAGTTATGAAGAAAATGTGGAGACAGAAATTCTCGCTACTCCTGACGGTCAAACCTGCTATTATGTTCTTGTCAGGAAAGCAAAGGGCTTTCCAAAAGCAGAAAGGAAGTCATCACTATGACGAACGGAATCACTCGTGTTGAAGCTCTGCAAGCTGCCATCAACGGCGATCTGACACCTGAGGTCATCGACAAACTTCAAGCTATGATTCAAACTCTGAGCAAACCCGGTAAGAAAACTGAAACGAAAGATGACCGTGAGCGGGCAGCGTTGGTGGCGCAAGCAGTTGAAACCTTGAAAGGGAATCCGGCTGTGGTCTGTGATGCAAAGTGGTTATGCGAGCATGTCACTGGCATTACCACCACGCAGAAGGCTGGCGCTATTATGCGGATAGCTATCGCGCAAGGTCTCGTGACTAAGCAGTATGACGGCAAAGGCAAGCCTTACTACAAGGCTTGCTGAGCACTAACCAGCGCAGGTGTTAGCCCTAGTCTACTAGTAGACTAGGGCTTTATTGTATCATGTTAGTTAACCATGGTTAACTATTAAGGGTTAGTCATGGTTAACTTAGTGTTAGACCAGGTTAACTTATTTTAAACACTCTTCGCTCTCTCGCAATGCCCTAAGGGGAATGGCACGACCCGCTTTGTATGTTCACTCTGTTTATCTCTCTGTCTCTCACCTCCTTACAATAGTAAGTGTACACCTAAGCTAGCCGCATTGCAAGGGTTTTTTACAACTATTTTAAAGAACTTTTTAGTTGACAGACAGTAGATAGTAATGGTATGATTATCTCATAGATGATGAAAGGATGGCAGTAAACATGATTGGATCTATCATCCAATCTTTCATCGGCGCGGCTATCACGTGCGGCGCACTGTATATTATGCTCAGTTCATGGGAACGACTAGCGCCATGTTATCGTGTACTTATCTTTATTATCTGCGGGCTATCCGCAGGTATCGGCGTTATTCTAATGGCAGCGTAAGAGAGGAAAAACCATGGTGACCTATGAGACACTGACAACGCGCGCGCAAGAAACAGTGGATGAGATCTTACACACGCCCGCAACCGCAGATTGGTATGAACTGATTATGACTTATGAAGATAGTACAGACCTTGAAAAGATGGCAGAACTAGCAAACCTGCTACCTGGTGGGGAATATGGCAAGACTAGTATCATGCTTTACCTGTTCTACAACTTTGAAGATTTCATGGAATTGTAGAAAAAAGTACTAGACAAACCACATGGGATATGCAATAATAACATCATCGAAAGACAACAGAGAGAAAGGAACTAAAGTGATGATTATCGGAGCGATGATGTGGAGTGCGGCGCTTGCCTTTACTCTGTTGAAGTTCTTTGTGTAGGGGGTATGAAATGTTTGAAATGATCGGTATGTTCTTTGCGTTTGCCACACTATTCATCATTCTGTTCGGAATGGAGTTCTTTTAAAGCCCGCGCAAGCGGGCTTTTATTTTATTTTAAAAAGATTGAACGAAGTTGTTGACAAACGCAAGGCTATCTGATATTATGATCTTGTCAGGTTGAGCAGGACAATATCCCAAGTCAACAACTAATTGCAGGACAGTGTAGTCTGTCTAAAAAATTATGAAGATTTAATGAAACTAGTTGACAAAAAAATTTTTCAATCTTTTTCAAAAAAGTGTTGACAAAACTTGGATCATCCATTATTCTAGTATTGTCAGTTAGATGAGAGGATGTGTTAGTTATGTTACCATTATGCGGGATTCTACTTTACCTATTTTGTGCCTTTGACCTAACTACAATTATCATCGGCATCACTGACCGCAAACCGCGCTATATTATTTGTGATATTCTCATTGCGGCTTTTGGACTGTTTCTTATGTTTCAATAGAATCCAAGAGTAAAGGAAAAAGATAAACTATGATTAACATTTATTTTGATATGGATGGAACTATCGCAGACTTGTACAATGTAGACCGATGGGAAGAAAAATTGCAAGCACATGATGTTTCACCTTACAATGAAGCTAAACCATGCGGCAACCTGTTAGACCTCATGGAATTACTGAAACAGTTCGACGTGCGAGTAGGCATCATCTCATGGTGCGCAAAGAATAGTAGCAAAAAGTATGATAAACAAGTGCGGCAAAGTAAACGCGCTTGGATTAAAAAGAATTTCCCTATCGTTGAAGAATGCCATATCGTAAAATATGGGACACGCAAACAGTGGACTATTTGCAAAGCAAAAAGAGATGACGCTATTCTAGTTGACGATAATGCGGAAGTCTGCCGCGAGTGGCAAGGCAAAACAGTCAACTTTCATAATTATGAAGAACTTGTGAAGAACCTAAAAAATATATTGACAGAACTAGCCGCGTAATGTAATATTTAATCATCGAAGCGAGGGGATGGGGTTTGACCAAGGTCCTCCATCCCCAACGAAAGCAGGAGACGCCCGCAAAAATCAGGTGGAAAATTTACTCTAGTTAACTTCGCTTAGATCGCATTCTAAGGCTTCGATCCAGAAATCCCGCAGTTGGGCGAAAAAATTTTACCGCACCTGAGAGAAAAAGTCAAGAGGTTCTTTCAAAAATTTTAAAAATTTTACAACTCCTGAAATGCCGTTTACCGATATTTTGCTACCGCTCACCAGATCAAGACTAGACAGGCTATCTGTTACCTAACCGTTATTTAATCTTCACTTTTTCTCTATGGACATTTTTATTGCAAACGTGTAATATAAATAATGTCAGAAGGAACAGCATGAAAGGAAATACAATGAATCGCATCATCCTAGACACTGAAACCTTGGGGGACGTGACGAAACCTAAAACTTTGCGTGTCTATGACTTCGCTTTTATTGTAGTGGATGACAAGTTTAATACTGTTCATAGCTATCGTGCGCTTGTCTCTGAAACGTGGCATGGTCAATTCGGACCTATGACTAGCGCGTATTATGCTCGCAAGCTGCCGCAATATTATGAACAGCTAGCCCATGGGGAACTGACCATTAAACCCATGCTTCAGATATGGCATGAGTTTAACGCAATTGTAAAAACTTACAACGTGAAACAGGTATGGGCTTACAATGCTAGCTTTGACAAGCACGCATTGAATGAAACCATCTCCGCCTGTTCAAACGGTTTCCGCAAACATTTCACGCCGTATGGCGTAAAATGGCATTGCATCCAACACGTTGCCGCGCAAACTATCATGAACACTAAACGATATTTTAAGTTTATCACGCTTCATAACTGTTTCACTGGCAAAGGTAACCCCAAGAGTAGCGCAGAAGTAGCTTTCGCCTACCTCACAAAAAACCCTAGTTATTACGAATGTCACACTGCCTTGGAAGATTCTATTATCGAAGCTCAGATACTTAAAGCCTGTTACTCAAAAGCGCGTCATGATGGCAAATGGGGTAAGTTAGACAAAAACCCCAACCGCAACTGCTGGAGTATCGTTAAACGCAACTACAACGCTTGGTTAGAAAACTAATCAGGTGTACTAAAAAGAGGATATGCTAGACATGTCCCCTTTGCTATTATAGTCTCATCCAAGAGAGAGGAAAAAAGATGCGGGAATATCGTGAAATAAAGAACCTGCGGTTCACAACAAAGCCGCAACGGTCTGTTTCAGAGTCAGAGAGTACAAGGCGCAAGGTATGGGAAAATATCCAACTTGGAGTTCTTGCACTAACCATCATCGGTCAAGTAACTGTTGGTGCTTCCTTTATCCTTGGGCAGGGTTTATGGCTAGTAGCGAACAGTATCGCTTTATTGCGGGACTTTGCCTTGGGACGTCCTGCTGCTGACAAGTTGAAGAACGCTACGCTTTGGGCTATCACGTGCGGACTAGTCATTACGTACTTTATTTTCTAGGACTAACAAAAAAGTCAGTGGAAACCGTTGACAACCTTGCAAGGGGTATGGTAAGATCATCTTGCAAGGTTCGAAAGGTTCTTCAATAAAGAATTGAACAACTTGAGCAGGTTCACGAGGAGTCTAGTCTATAGTTAACCCCTACTAACATCCTATCCACGCGGAAAATAATCTCATGATAGAATAATCTTAAGCTAGAATATTCTCAAAAAAGAATAATGTCAGGCCAAAAAAAGTATAGACAAAAAAGAAAAATCGTAGTAATATATATATTGTCAAAAGGGGTTAGGAAAAAGACAAAGAACCCCACCAACCGAAAGGGAGTGCTAGAATGGGTAACGAAATCACGCGCGTGGAAGCCTTGGAGTCTGCTATCAATGGCGATCTCACCCCGGAAGTCGTGGAAAAGCTGACGGCTATGCTTGAACAGCTTCGCAAGCCCGCAAAGCGCACTGAGACCAAAGAGGATCGCGAACGTGCCGCTTTGGTTGAAGCAGCCGTGGCAGCCGTGAAAGCAGCGGGCGAACCTGTTAACGCAAAATGGGTCACTGAGAACGTTAACGGTATCACCACAACGCAAAAAGCAGGTGCTATCATGCGGATCGCGATCCAACGTGGTATGGTATCCAAGACCTACGATAACAAAGGTAAGCCGGTCTATTCCGCGTGAGCAACTGCTAGGGGTTAGGCGCAAAGCCTAACCCCGCCCGCACCTTGAAAACTAAAAAAGCTAAAAAATATTTAGAATTACAAGTTTTTCAGGTGGAAGTCCCGCAAAGATTAAATTTATTTTAGGTTTTTGCGGGATCTCCATCCGGCGAACGCACAAAAAGCCTAGTTTGTCAAGAGATTTTAAGAAAATTCACAAAATCTCCACAACTTGGCGAAAATTTTACCACACCTGCCGCAAAAAATCAAGAGAAGCACCTGTTTTTTCACAAAAAATTTATTTTTCCTGAAAGTTTTTTCTGTTACTTTTCTGTTACCTTCTCGTTACCTAATCTCCACAATTTTTTGGTACTATTGAATTGTGAGGTCGATAGGACAATATCCCGAACGACAACTCATCGCAGGAGGGTGAAATCTGGACGAAAAAAGTTACCCTAGGTTAACTCTAAAAGTTAGTTTAGGTTAACTCATCGAACATTTGTTCTATATAACAAAAACCCCTAAACCACCGTTTATGGTCGTAGCTGCTGCAGGTCGCCTATACGCCCAAAACCTGTGAATCACGGCCTATACGCCCTGAACCTGTAAATTTCCCAAAAGTTGCGGCAAGAAAAAATTCTCCGAAAAGAAATATCTCTATACGCTTAAAAAATATAAATCCACAAAAATTTAAGCTTGACAGCAGCTCTTTTTAGTGATATAATTATTCTGACTATAAAAAATATATATATAAAAATAACTTTAATATTTAACACTTTATGTTTTAATTGAACAAAAAAATAGGGGCCAGTCTTATCGACCAGCCCCTCTGACAGGCGTCACCCTGTCCAACAGAAAGGAAGTAGTAAGAATATACTTAATTAAGTTTTAGGTTTACGCTTCTTAGATAAGGTCACTTCATACTCGTCATTACCCGCGGCAAACCGCACTATACGCTCAATGTTCACAACCTCGCAGTCCCGCACATCAGGCAACTGACTAATATACTCATAAAGGTTCTGAATCATCGCACGTTTAAATACATCTGGTTTGCGGGTAACTGTACGTTTCTTCTCAGACACTGCACGATGCGGCTGACCCTTAGCCTTCTCTGTCAGTTCCTCTACTATTGGATTATCAATATACCCTTCATCACTTAGATATAACTCAATTGCTTCTTTATTAGAACAACCTAATGATTTGCGGGTGCGCGCAATATATTCCTCTGGAATATTAACTTGTTGCGGATGCCCATCTCCATTCATAAAAGTATACTTCAAAGAAAACCTCCAAAGATATATCTATAGGGTAGAGCCGCAACCCTACCCCACTTATATTATTTACTAAGCTACCGCATACTTAGGAGCATCAGTAGACTTCTTACCATTAATGCGGGTAACTGCACCAAGTGTCATGAGTCGCCGCAAAGCTCCAGTAATCTTCTGACCAGTAACCTCAAAGTGCTCCGCAATCTCACGATTAGTCAGCGGCTCTCCCATCTCTGTCATATACTCTTTCACACCCTCAGCAAATTCAGCCGCAGCTTTCTGAGCTTTAGTCTCACGCTTCTTCGACAATTGCTCGATGTACTTGCCGCACATCTCAACTACCTCAGGGTCATCTGCCATAGCCTCCATGATGCGGGCAAACAGTTCTTTGCGGGTTGCCTTTGTTTCAGCCATTATCTTTCTCCTTTTTCTCTTTCTCTTGGAGTGCTTATTATATTTTAACTATTCTTTCTTTTCTCTTTCTTACACATATATTATAATATAAAATTTTTATACTGTCAAAACTTTTTTAACTAGTTAAAAAGTTCAGACCACAGGACAGCCACACTTTGTTCCTTCTATCAAGCTGGCTTATCCTCTCTTGATGACTATATTATACAATACTTTTTATTATCTGTAAAGACAAATTTTGAACTGAAACTTCTTTTGGAAATGAAAATGAGATTCTCTTCGGCTGATTCTCGCGCTACTAACCTCTACTTAAAATGAAACTTTTTTCGTGAGTCTCCAAAAGTGAAAATGAAAACTATTTAGGAGTCCCAAACTTGAAAATTATTTTTAACAATTCTTAACTAACTAAAGTTAGCCCAATTCCAAAAGTAGAAATGAAAATAGTAATAAGGGTGGTACTGATACGCGGCAACCCTGTAAGATGAATGTTTTAGCTAGCGAAAAAGTTAATATCACAGAGGCCCGCAATTTGCTATCAAAATTTATTGAATTTGTTATCTCTCGTGTCCTTGTCAGGTTGAGGAAAAATTATGCTAGCCCTGTCTCTTCAGACGATTGTCCACAAGTTTTCAACAAGTTTTCCATTGAAAATTCAATAGCTTTCAACAAGTTTTCCATTAATTTTATTGAGTTTTCCACAGCTCCGCACCTATTATAAATTTTCTAGGATTCAAGATTTATCATTTTTTAAATATTAAAAATAAATTAAATATGTATAAAATTTATATATATTAAATATAAACAAAATCCATTATCAAAATTTATTAACTTTATTATCTCTCGAGTATTTGGTAGGTTGAAAAAAAATTATACTAACTGCGCTATTCTATACTAAATATTGTATCAAAAACATATTGAAAAAATACAAAATATTGTATGTTTGAACATTAAAATTGCTAACTTTTAACAAAATAATAAATTTGAAGGTTCGAGAATTTGTTATGGTTATGTATTTTAAAATATTTTTGTTGACAACGCTTGTTATATGTGCGCACCACAAATTCTTTGAGGTATAAGAAAATCTTTATAATTCTTTAAGGTATAAGAAAATCTTTATAATATTTAACTTTATACATACTATTCTCCTTTTAAAATTGAAACCCTTCATTTTTCTCCGGTAACGTAAATTTTTCTTTTTCTACTAACATATCTCGTTCTTTAACTAATTCTGGACATTTATCTACCCCTAATTCTTCAATAGTAACATTTAAAGCTCTAACTTGTGTAGGACTATATTCATTCACTTTATAAAGTTCATGATAAGTACCATGGTTACCAGGTCTACCAATACCTTTTTCATTATAATTAATCATTTTTAAATCTTGTAAAAGTGTTAAAACATTCGTTAATTGTACTAATTTATCTTGTCCTCGACTATAGCCTAAATCTGCTAATATCTGCTTTTTACTAAAGAAAAAATTTTCTTTATGATGTTTACAATAAGTTTGATTAATATTATATTTATTAAATAAATAACAATATACTTTAAAAGCAAAATCGCTTATACCATCTATACAAAATTTAGTTGTACTTCTTAATAATTTTAGAAAATTTGTTTTTAATGCTGGCATAATTAATATATTACTGTCATTATCATGTTGTAATAAAATACCAGTATCTACAAAAGTATCAATTATTTTTTTACATTTATATTTAGTTATTTTTAATATTCGCTGAAGATAAGTTGTAAATTCTCGACGATTAATAACCCTATTACCTTCTTGAATATAACCTAAATCTTGTGCAATAACCACAGCTTTAGGATTATAATTCTTCTCCTTCATATGATCTTCTGCAACACTAATGAAAATTTTATCCATTAATACTCCTTATATTCAACTTTGATTTTAATTAATATAATTATATCAATAAAAATATATAATGTCAAATTAGTCCGTACTTCTTTTACACTCATCTTATCAAACTTCTTCTCTAACAATTATCTTAAGAGAGAAGTTGAGACATTACTTTTATATTACTTATTACTTATTACTTTTAGGGTGTTATATTTTTGCATAGGTTGTGTTATATTTTTCGGCGGGTTGTGTTATATTTTTGATCGGAATGTGTTATATTTTTGATCGGGTCAATAAATAACTCCTAATAATGTGTTATATTTTTTTTATAATGTGTTATATTTTTGCATAAGTTGTGTTATATTTTTTTTATAATGTGTTATATTTTTTATTACCCTACTAATAATGTGTTATATTTTTTACTATCTGTTTATTTATAGTCTCTCCGAAATTTCTTTTATCATTTTTAATATATAATATCAAATATCATGTTTTAGCATGATAAAAATACTAAACTAAAAGAGAGATGACATGTCTTTTATATATCTTTGTCTTTGTCTTTTAGGCCCCTAACTTTTTTAACATATTCCCCTAACTTTTTTTATCTGGTTTTCCTAAACTCATCTCCTCTTGCACTTATCTTACCAGACTTCTTCTCTAACAATTATCTTAAGAGAAACGCGGCCGCCTGGTCAGATAAAAAATATTATGCGGCAGTTAAAGAAATATCTTACCTGACCGCCCGCGCGAAAAAATAAGGGCCTCTCATGAGACCCTATTTCTTACCTTGCTCTTGGCAACGTATAATTTCTAACATATCAGCCGCATCCATTGCTGTACTAATTACTAAATCAAGCAAAACATTAAATTTATACCAACTCAATTTAATAGGACCATCAGCTTTATCTTCACACTTGTCCGCAGTCTCACCAAGTTCCAACAATTGAGTTAAGATAGATTCCATTGTCTCTTGGACAGTATCAATTTCTAAAATTTCACTCTTACAATCATCATAAATTTTCTTTAACTGACTAGCTAAATTCTCACATTCCCGCATAACCAATTCCGCGGTCCACACATAAACCGCATCTCCAAAAGCATCAATACCATCCTCACTACATACATCACCCGCATGCGCGCAATCAAACCCAAGAAACCAATACTGACCATCCGCAATATCTTTTCCACCAATTTCTTTTCCAGAATAAGTAAGACCACCATGTACAGAGATGCCGCACCCTAAGTCTTGATAATCAACCTCAAAGAAAGGATGATATTTATTTACACCAACATACCCGCAATAATGACCCATATTATTAAAAGTAACAACACAGACCATATTATTTTGTTTTTTATACTGCATAATCTCCATATAACTATCTCCTATCAACGTTTAAACCACAAGCGGCTCTCCAAAAGCATCATAAACCAAAGCAGTTTCCCAATTATCCCAATTATCTGACTCATCAATTAATTCTTGTTGCTGTTGGATGCGCTTATACTCTTCTTGACACTCGCGATACTTTAGATATTGATAATACACATAATCTTCTTTCCAGTCATTCATGCGGGAACTCCTATCTATTAGTCTTGCGCCCTTTCAATAACTATATTATACCATACGCCGCAACTTTAGTCAACCCGCAATATTTCACACAATTAACCCTAATAAAAATCTTGACTGATTTTTTCTCCTATGATATAATATAACCATCGAAAGAAAGGAAGCGCAATGACTACTTATCGTTCATATAATCATGTTGAAAAACTGGAGTCTCCTGATGTAGAAGGACTTCTCAATGGCACTGTCACAATTTCTCCAAAGCTGGATGGCACTAATTCTTGTGTCTGGTTCAATGATGGCGAATTTTGCGCAGGCTCCCGCACTCGCACCATCACTATAGAGAAAGACAACGCAGATTTTGCTCTCTGGTGGTCTAATGTAAATACTTCTGAAAAGGTTGTTTTGCGGCAAGTGCTAACAGATAATCCTTCCTATATTATATATGGAGAATGGCTCGGTTCCCGCAAATTTATCGGAAGCATTAAATCTTATGATCCAACTCTAGCACTTGAACACTTGTGGGTGTTTGATATTTATGATTCATCCACAGGCCGCTACCTAGAAGATGCGGAATGGCGAGAGCTTCTTGATGTCTATTGGGACATGTATGGAGAAGAAAAATATCCTTATTATGTACCATTTAAAACTCTTGAAAATCCAACGACACAAGATATTGCGGCTGAGGCTGAAAAAAATACTTTCCTAATGCTCAATGGCGCTATTGGAGAAGGTTTGGTTGTGCGGCGACTTGATTATCTTAATAAATATGGCCGCTATGAAATTGGTAAATATGTGCGGCCGCAGTATCGACAAGACAAATCCAAGAGCAAGAAAGTAATTCCCGCAGGAGAGACAGAAAAAGAGATTGTCAAATATTGTGTCACTGATGAAGAATGCGGGAAAGCTATCGCAAAAATTGAGAATACTCTTAACGAACAATTCAGTACTAAAACAAATAAGCATATTGGAATGTACCTACAAATGGTTTGGAGAGATGCGGTTCTTGATGAAATAGCTCTCATTTGTAAGAAATGGAAGAACCCGACTATTAATTTCGCAGCTCTTCAACGAGAGACCTTTGCGGCAGCTCGTGCATTTATAAATCTAGGATAGCCGCATTCTAAAAAACTATTAGACAGTAATATTTTTTAATGTTATAATATAATAAAAGAAAGGAGAGAGAATGACAGTTTACATTACAGGCGATATTCATGGCTGCCCAGTTTTGCGGGAGTGGCCGCAGAAACATCAAGCTGACGCGGTAATCATTGCTGGTGACTTTGGTATTCCTTTTGGAGTTCTTTCTCCTGACCACACAATTGAAGATATGCAAAGAGAATTGCGATATGCGCACTTCCTAAATAACCTTGGTTATCCTATCTATGCAATGTGCGGCAACCATGATGATCGAGATGCATATGGCGCTATGGATAGTATCTATCTTGGTAATTATCCTGTGCGGCAATTCGTAATGTATGGTGAGTATTTTGATAACATTTATATTATAGATAGACCATGGGCGGGTGAAATTGCGGGTCAAAAATTCTTTTTGATTCCTGGTGCAGCTTCGCATGACCTGTGGCATACGCCAGCCAACCCTAGTGATCCAGAAGATATGGAGAGATATTATCTTTACCGCAGTCGTTTTGAGAGTGTGCGGTGTAATCATCGTTCTTGGTGGGAAAATGAGGATGTTGATTATACAGGTGTGAAATTGGTTCTCGCAACAATGAGTTTTACTCCAGATGTAATTGTTTCTCATGATGCACCATCGCATATTTCTTTAAATTATAATAAAGAATATGACCTGCCCTTCGATGCGACAACCGCGGGACAGCGCATCCTAGAAGGTGTCTATCGCAAGTTCCCGCAAATTCCTTGGATTCATGGCCACTATCATAAAGATAGCTTTGAAGATTGGGGCGATGAAGAAGTCTCACAGATGCGGTGTGTATGTGATGATTTTGCCTATGTAGAGAATGATGAAATTTTCGCTAGGTACTATTGAAATGAGGAAGAATAATGATTGATATTGATTATTTCATGGATAGAGATCCCCGCATTAAGACCCGCAAAATTGAGCAATTGCTTAATAGTGATGAACTTTCTGAGAGAGAGAAGAGACTTTGCCGACAAGTATTAGCTTGGGCTAATGTTCCAATTGCATATGATTGGATTAATCATAGAGGAGAAACATTTTTTCCAACTTATGAAGATTGTTTACGGGAAGAAGATTGGGAGTTTCAATGTATGGATTAATACTTGGATTAATATTATTATTAATAGGTATTATCTTTGCAATATTAAGTAGTAATAATAATAAATTTAGGTATTGAAATGAAAGACTATCAAGCAGTGTTTTATATTTTAATATCGTCTTCTATGATATTAACTATATCTTGTTTTATCCTTGCGATGTTATGGTTTTGCGTGCTATGACAAATCCCATACTCGACAAAACACTTCCCAAAAGTCTTAAAAGGTTAGCTGTAAAAATTTCTAAGGCCGGTAAAGATGATATTACTCCAGATTTATCTCGCTCTGGTGTTTATGTATCTCATAAGTCATCACCGCGGATACTTGACAAAAATAAAATAAAAGGTTATAATGAACCTCCAATAAAAATTATTTAAAAAATAATTATAAGGAGAATATATGGGCCAATATCTAGTATATGGTAAGAGAACTGAAGCTATTTATAATACAGATACTCATAAATATATGGGACCTGATAGTAGTTTTCGTGCTATTAATGAAAAAGGAGAAAGAGTTACTAAATTAGATGATGCTTTTTCTTTTGCAACAAAAGAAGATGCACAAGACTTTCTTAATGCGCATAAGCCTAAACAAGGTGTAGTATTTGAGATTCGCAAAGTAAAATAAAGAGAGAAAGGAACAAAAAATGTACGTAGGACAAGAGAAACTTTATCGTTTTCGTTGTGACGTATGCGGGCAGTCCTTTGTTGAGGATTCTGAGCATCCTGGGCTCTTTGGTGATTACATTAATACTTTTTTTGTCCCAGACAGAAACCTGTTCAAAGTACGGGAACGACATATCTGCCAAGATTGTTTTTCTGATTGGCGCTATGAAGAGTATGAATCACACATGAGAGCTATTTATAAGCTGTTTGAGGATTTCTTTAAAGATGACCAAGAAGACGATGAGGATAAGGACGACGATGATGCGGTATATGTTTTAACAGACAAAGGACGCGCATATTTGGAGCAAATGAAACAGCGCAAGAATTATAATTAATCTTGCGGACTCCCGCATATCCTTCCTATAGGTGCGGAGTATATGAACTTATCAAGCCAATCCAAAAGCTCATTGAACTTCTTTATCTTTTGTTCTTCATTGACTTTTGGATTGGCTAAAAATAAAGGTAGTTCTTCATTTGTACGATAAAAATATTCATCATGCGTTTCAGAATCAACTAATCTAGTACATCCAATATTTTCTTGGTCTAACCACCAACAATATTTATCTCCATATACGCATATATTTTGATTGTCACAATCACTACATAACAACTTAATATATTTTTTATCGTCCATAAAACTCCTCTCTTTTAAATTTATTATACCATAATTGTAAAAAACATGTCAAAAAATTTGACAATATAAAAAAATTAATATATAATATAAATATCAAATAAGTGATGGTAAAAAAGTTACTTCATATAAAGGATGGTATGTAAACACTTTTTTAAGTATGTCCTTATTTGTACCTTTTTTCCTTTCTCTATCTAAGGGCATTATTAATATAGTGCCCATTTATGTAAGTTGCGGGTGATGGTTAGAAGGTTACTTCAGTATATAATAAGGAAAACATAGCTGACATGATAAGCTATCATATTACCTTCTATAGTATTTCCCCGTGAGATATATAAGGAGAGATAATGTCCAAATTTAATATGAAGCAAGAAGCACCTAAAACAATATCATACGAGGGCGCAGAGTTGTATCAAAAAAATCCAACAGAGGATTGGATTAATTTTATGTTTTCATCTTTCCTCTCAGATAAATTTTATGAAACAGAAACAGAACAAACAACTCGTTTCCTTGATCTGACTCAAAAAGTAATTGATACTAAGGGGCCAGAATTTGCGGCAAAGGGCGCTTACTTTGCTCGTAATGAACTTGGAATGCGGAGCGCGGCTACTTTAGTAGCGGCGTATCTTAATGACCTCCAATTTGCTAATAAACGTCAGTTCTATGCGCACTTCCCGCATAGACCTGATGACGCGGCAGAACTATTCGCGGCAATTGAGATGATGGGACAAAAGAGATCTCATGCGGTGGTTCGAGGTATTTGCGATTATCTCTCACAGTTAACAGGTTACCAATTAGCAAAATATAAGCTAAAGGGTAAAAAATATAATATGCATGATTTAATTAGAATTACTCATGCAACTTCCCCGCATATTGATAAGTTTGTATATGAACAATATTCAGAAATTGATACGTGGGAACGTAATATTTCTCAACAGCAGTCAGAAGAAGAACGTTGTAAGGCTTGGCAAAATCTAGTTGAGAAAAAGCAACTTGGATATTTAGCGCTCATCCGCAATCTCCGCAATATTTTACAAAGCGGAGTTTCAAGAGAGTGGATTACTAAATATCTTTGCGGCCAAGTATGTAATCAAATAGCAATCTATAAATCATTAGTATTTCCATATCAAATTTATGCGGCTTATCGTGAGATTAAAGATATTGTGCCAGGTAATTTAATTGATGCTCTTCAACAAGCATTCTATGCGGCTGTTGGAAATATTCCCCAGCTGGATGGCCGCACAGCTATTATGCTTGATATATCTGGGTCTATGGATTGTCGCATGTCACCTAAGAGTGTTATTACTCTTAAAGAAGTTGGCGCAGTATATGCGGCGACTCTATTGATTCAAAATCCTGAAAGTGTATTCATTAAATTTGGCACTTCAGCTAAAAAGAAAAATTATGATACAAATGCAATTAGATTTAATCCATTTGTTAGTATTGAACATATGATTGATGAAGAAAATCTAGGATATGGCACTAATGTTCCAAAAGCATTCAATCAATTAGATGAAAAAGTTGACCGCATCTTTCTTATTAGTGATATGCAAACAATGGAAGACCATTATTATAATAGTCGTGAGAATACTGTTAATTCTTATAATCGTTATTGTACAAAATATGGTCGTACAGATATATTTAGTTTTGACTTAGGCAATTACAAAGGACAGATTGCTAATCCAAATAATCCTTATGTTCATCTAATGACCGCACTAAATGATAAAGTATTTAAATTGTTCCCATATATGGAGGCAAACCAAGGATTAAAACTAGAAGAAGTAATTCAAGCAATTCATTATTAAAAGTGCGGGTTTCCGCACTTTTTTTATTTTTATAACTTTGTCTAAAAATCTATTAGACAAAATAATTCCTTTATGATATAATATATTATAGTAAATAGAGTAAAGGAGTTAATATGGAAGAAGATTTTACACAAATTTTTCCACCACAATTATTCCCCCCTAATGCTGGTATGTTTTCAATGATAGAAAATGATTTAGCCGCGAGAACAGAAGAGATGATACAAGAAATAAAAGATACATATAATGGTAAAGTAACTTTTGAACAAATGAATGGTTTTTTTGAAGAATATAATTTAGATTATTTAATGCTTCCGCAATATAGTAAAGATAGAATAGATGAAGAGATTGATATTATAGAGTAGAGGAAAAAGATGTATCCTATTGATCTTTTATCAGAAGATGAATTACACGATATATATAATTATTATCAATTATCTGTTAGTTATCCTCATGATGAGTATCTATTACCTATAGAAGATTTATTAGGTGACTGGAATAAAAATAAAACAACTCTTTGTAAAGCTCTTGGCGGTAAACTTAGAGTTGAAATTCCTGTTGATGTATCTTTATTTAATGACTCAACTGATGTAATCGCTCAAGACTTATCTACTATTTATAATTTTTATCCCATTGATACGTGGGAAGCTAAAATATATATGAACATGGATGAAGATTCTTTACAAAATGTGTTCCAAGATATATTTGTAGCACGATTTTTTTATAATGTCTTTCCATTTATCAAAGAAGAAGATGTTTTTGATCTTACGTGTTTGTTTAGCTATAAACAAATTGCAGAACAACGTGTCCAAAAGACTTATGAATTTACTGTTAACGGTAAAAAAGTAAAAATTCCTGAAGGATGTAAACCAATTAAAGGCATCCGCAAAATTATAATGTGCTTAGATGAAAAAATACAAAAAAATATTTTACCATTATTTACACGTTGGTGTGATGCAATCTCAAATATACGCACCCGCAGCACACGTCCGCGGTCTATTGTAATTAGTATTCATCCTTTAGATATATTGATGGCAAGTGATAATCATTGCGGCTGGACCTCATGCCTCGATTTTAGGCGTCCAGGAGCATATAGAGCAGGTATTCTTGAATATCTTGGAAGTAAAAATTGTTTAATTGTATATGCTAAACATAGTAAAGATATGCAAGTATCAGGAATGCGACAACCTCTACCAAATAAATTTTGGAGAGCTTTTGCTTTTGTTAATAAACATATTGCAATTATAGGTAAAAGTTATCCATTCCATTCTAAATCAATTGACTGTGCCGCGCTTTCCGGCATCGAAGATTTGGTTAAGGAAAACCTCAAATGGAATTACCAATATAAACAAGAAGAATATAAAGATTCTCTATATTGGGATTGGTCTCCTACTACTAATGAGAGAGCACATCGAATTTTCTTTGTTTCTCATGGATTAGTATATAATGATTTTCCTAATAACCCATCTTATCCTTTTGTATGTTCCCGCAATTATGTTCCTAAAACCATAGATATTAGTATTGGGGCAACTGCTCATTGCGTTGTATGCGGGGAACCGCTAATTGAGGATGATTGCGGAGAAGCATGTGAAATCGTTTGTTATAATTGTTTAAATAAAGAACTATGCGAATGTTGCGAATCTCATTATGATCCAGATGAAGTATATTTAATACCCGTATATAATGTAATTACAGGTGGCATAACATATACTAAAATGTGTGAATCATGCGCGCAAGAAGAATTGCGATATGATATAGAAGAAGGGCATTTTATAGCAAAAAATCTTTGTGAATCGGATAAAGAATATTTAGATTTTTATACAGCTTTGTTGGAAGGACATATATGATATTAGCTGGACCGTTTGCACTTAATAATAAATATACAGATAAAATGGGAGAATTAATTCTTAAATATAATAATAAGCGTAATTCTTTTGAAAAATTAATTGAGTTTGCTGAAGAGTATCAAGATCACAGATTAGTTATTATGTTTGATAGTGTAGATGCATCTCTTATGCGAACACTCCAAAGGATACACCCGCATGTTTCATGTAAGTTAACTCGTCAACAATTGCGGGAACATGCGGCGGAATTAAGAGATTCCCGCGTAAGTTTCTTTACACAGGATCCAGTAGATAATTTTGTTTTATTTCAAGATCTTCTTGCTGTTGGAGTGTGCGCAATCTATCCTGCGGGAGACCTCTTATACAAGTTGCCGCAAATTCAAGAATGGACAGAAGTGCGAATAATTTTGAATCATATGCAAAGTAGTGCAATTGAATCTCAGCCTGAAAAAGGTATGTTCTTTGCACCGCAAGCATTCGAGAGATATAAAAATTATATTGATGTAGTAGAATTTGATTGCGGTAGTCCTTATAACTGGGATAAATTTGGAGTCTATTATAGGGCTTGGTTTGAAAAGCAACATTGGCGTGGTAATCTACAAGAAATTATTACTGGTTTAAACGTACCTATTCCAGGCAATAGTTATATACAAAGTGAAATTATTGATTATAAAATGAGATGCGGGCGGAAGTGTGCTTATGATATGAATTGTAGGTGTCATAAATGTAAGCTACTTTTGGATACAGCTTTTACTTTAATGAATAATAATATTGGTGTGCGAGCGGACGAAAGTGAATCATTTGAATCTTCTGATTTTGATATATAATTAAATACACTTTTTATTTTGAGAAGGTGAAATGATTGAAAAGAAAAATTATTCTTGGTACTATCGCAGGTATTCTAATTATCCTATGTGCTATTTGTATTGGATATTATAGTCATATTAATTATATTCAACAAGAAGAACAAACAGTTTCGCAAACAACATTTAATGAAGAAGTACAAGATTTAAAAGTTCCTGCAGATTGGTACGAGTCAGATGGTTTTGATAATTTAGATGAATGGTTACAAGAAATTAGTGATATAAAAGCTAGATATGCAACTTATATTGCAGATACAATAATTCAATATAGTGGATATTTAACAGAAGAACAATTAAATGTATTAGAACAAATGTCAATCACTATGGCTACGTCGCATTCTATTAAAGAAATTCATGGTATTCTTAATGGAGTAGATTTAATACAAGCAGAAGCGCAATCCACAAAAGATACAATAACTACTCAACAAAATCCAGTTAATTATTCTGATGCATCTACTTCAATTAATCATTCTGACACATTTATTCCAATTACTAATAATTACGATAATAGTTATTCTAGTGATTTTAAAAATGCTGGTGTAGTATATCAAAATGGATGGAGGTATACGTGGTATAGTCAAAATATGCTTCCAGGAGAAGGTTTATCAATACCAGGCCGCCATGTTGATGAACGTGGATTTGTTTGTGACGAAGAAGGTAATATTGTTGTAGCTTCTTCTTCTGATGCATATGGTGATGTAATTGATACACCATATGGACAGGGAAAAGTATATGATTCAGGGTGCGCGGCAGGTACAAGAGATTTATATACTAATTATTGATGAAAAAGGAGATAAAATGACAGATCAAATTACTTATACAGTTTCTATTAGTAAAGATGATGCGGGTGCTTCAGGCGAAGTAACTGTACATACTGCGGAGGGATATGAAATTGAAGTCACCGCAGAAGGTGAAACTATTACAGAGGTCTGTGATGAGTTGAATGGAGGACTAGAAGAAGGCTTTGACGAGTTTGAGAAACAGCTTCAAGAGGAAAAAGAGTCACCACAAGATGTTTCAATAGATGAATATGAAGAATTAGAAGAAGCATATGAAGAACTAGAAAACAAGTATAATAAAGTTAGTGGTGATTATAGTAAACTTTTAAATAAATATTGCAAACTTCTTCAAAAACAGCAAGCAGGTCCTAAATATAATTATTCTACCAATAGTTATAATATATCTGACTTGCTAAATTATAAAAAAGATAATCCTTCTGATTTAGAAAAATATATTTATTCTTTAGTTTCTCGGCTTTAATTTAACAATCTTTAATTAAGATTTTTTAATTTATAGGATGGCGCGGTAGGGTGAACTATTATCCCCTGCCGCGTTATTATTTGTGGCGATTAGAACTATACCTCCTCGTGGTATCGCTGGATTGCGCTAAAATAGTTCAGAGAAAGGTTTGTTATGTTACACAAAATATGCGGCAGTTGCATAACTGCATTACTATGTCTATTTATGTTACCTACTGTAGCTTCCGCACAAGAAGTGCGGATTCCACTTTCTCCTCTTCCAGGGATTACTTATTCAATATGGATTCCTGATGGTGGTGGTGCGCGACATTCAACTGATGGCCGTT
This sequence comes from uncultured Bacilli bacterium, assembly GCA_947627805.1. Taxonomy (GTDB): domain Bacteria; phylum Bacillota_I; class Bacilli_A; order RF39; family UBA660; genus SIG200. The sequence continues at coordinate 75,795 of CANQXB010000001.1, read as the reverse complement.
TACTATGGCCACTAACAGATAACTCATATTATACTACTTACGCGGGGCATCCTGCTTGCGATATTCCCGCGACTATGTATACTCCTATTTATGCAGCTGCCAATGGTGAAATAATTTATGCGGGGTGGTGCGGCACTTATGGCTATTATGTACAAATATATCACCCAGATTTAAATTTGACTACTGCTTACGCGCATCAGCCTGACATTCGTGTTACTTTTGGACAACATGTGCGGAAAGGTGAACAAATTGGGGTGGTTGGGTCTACTGGAAATAGTACAGGCCCGCATCTTCATTTTGAAATTTATCGTGGTAACGCAAGTGGAGTTTATAGTGGTCCTACTTGTTATAATACAAATGAATTTTCAGAGTTCTTTATAATGTAAATCTTGACAGCCAGATAATAAATATGTTATAATATTAATATAATGAGAAAGGGGCTGAAAGGATTCGACTAGGATATGAAAGCTAAATCTGTAATCACCTTTAAAAAATTAACTGACAAATTTAATTTTGCAATGGCAGCATAAGCCTATACCTCGCACCGATGCCTTTTACGTGCGAGGAAGAATCATTAAAAGGCACATTTATTAACTAATTTTATCTTTTAGATTATATTAAGGATTTAGTAATTAGTATGTTAGGACCTGGCTATCGTAAGTCAGCAGCTCCACCAGAAAAAAATTTTTATTCCAAAAGAAAGGAATAAATATGAAATTCATCTATAGTCAATATTCTTGTGAAGAAAGTTTGCGGGAAGCTGGCTTTGACAGTGACGAAATTAATGATGTTAGACAGTATCTCTGTCAAGATGAAGTAGAAAATTTAAAAGCTCAATTATATGCAGCAACTGAGGATCGTGATTATTATGAATATCGGAACGATTCAAAAGCACAAGATATAAATGAAATGACAGAATTTTTATATGAAATTAAAGATGATCTTGTGCGGGGCCGCAAAACAAAAGCTGTTCTTGCTAAGAAGATTGAGGTTTTCTTAGAAGAGTTGTAATACCTATAGCCTGTCTATAGCGCAGTTTGGTTAGCGCACTTGTTTTGGGAGCAAGGTGTCGTAGGTTCAAATCCTGCTAGGCAGACTATAGGTATTGTTTTTTACCAATGAGAGATAGGTTTAAATTTGAAATCACAAACTGTGACTTCAAGTGTCAAAGCTGATTCAATATAAAATTTACCTAGACAGATAAAAATTTTTATGATATAATATAAATATCGAAAGGAGATAACAAAAGCCGACGGGTTGTGAATCTCTTATTAGACTTTCTACTTATTATAAGTAGAAAAGATGTATCTTTACAAAAGTAATTAACTATAATTTACTTTTAGACGTAAAAGTAATATGTTAATGATGCTTGACGTGGTTCGAGTCCGCGGCTGGGCGCAAGCTTGGCGTAAGGAACTCAAGAGTAAAGATACATGCATTGCTCTCTTGACTAGTGTCTAGCAATGCCTCATAAGTATTGTGCGGGTGGAGCGTAACCACCGGGAGCAACCAAAATGCGGGCGGCAGGTCAGTATCTGACCCAGTCTCATAAGCTGGGGTAACTAGGAGCAGCACCTAGGCTTCGCGACCAGAAACAGTTAAAAATTTTACTAGACAGATAGAAAAATATATGTTATAATATAAAAGGAGAGAGAAAGGAAAAATAAAAAACTTTTGACAATAAAATAAAAAAATGATATAATATAAATCAAGGCTTTAAACTAAACATACGATCTGTTCTATGTGATTGAGCCTGCGTTCTGCAAATCAATCGGTTACTGGGAAGGGTTATCAGGGCAGCGGAGGGTTGCTGGGTGTAAACTACATCATAGGGCAGTAGTTTATATGACTTAATGTTAAGTCATTTACGTGGGGCGTCTACAAAATAGATGCCCCACATTAGGTGCCTTACAAAATAAGGTACCTAAAATGTAAATTGAAAATTGAATATAGATTTACAAAACTCTTTACAACCTTGTGCATGCGCAATACCATGCGGTCAGGGGCATCCCTTAAGTGCCTGTCCGATAAAAGGATACTTTTATCGTGGGCGGACATTGCGGCAGCAGGTAACCAAGTCGCAGAAGGAAGAAACTTCCAACAAAAGAGAATGGCGCTCAAAAGAGTTTCGTATAAAAAGGCTTTATCTTTCCGCTTGCGTAATAGGCGGGTGCAGCGCACCTTTGAACCCTAATTAGGCATGAGGGTGGAACCTCATAGTACGTTAGGGAATCCAAATAAGTAAGTTTCCTCGTTGATGCTAAGTAATTAACTATAAGGAAAGTTCAAAGAGCGAGTAGCCCAAATTGAGGAAGATTAATAGACTAAATAATAATTAATTTGGCTTTTGAGGAAAAAGTCCCATTCAATTTCTGAATGGTGGGTGAAAGTTAGTGGTAACCAATCCACTCGTAGATATGGTAAGATGCCGGGGTAAGAACTTATAAGGTCGCTCCTTATGAGTCAGACTTATCTCCTACGTGGCTGAATATTTATGCGGGCTTGCGAGTATGGCGAAAGTCAGTTTAAGAGTTTTGTAAATCTATATTTAATAATTAATAAAATAAACAGTCAAAAAAATTAAACGCTTACCGTGGTTGGTCACACGTTAAATATGACGCGGAGAAAGATCATATAGTCGATAGTAAGTACTCCGCCTGTTTATATAAACGAATCATAGGCTCACCGCCTGCTAACATCCGCCAAGTTTTGCAGTGTCTTGGCGTTAACCTAAAAAACTGCTTATTTTTTCTTTGACAACCCCTTTCTATTATAATATAATATATTTATATTGTTAAGAAAGGGGATTTTTTTTATGACTGATGTTAAAAATTTTGCTTTAAATAAAACCAAAAAACTATTAGACCAGGTTGCAGAAATTGCGGCAAGTCCTGCGTATGTGGACCAGAAAATCCGCATTATGCCAGATGCGCATGCGGGTAAAGGGTCTTGTGTTGGTTTTACCTCTACATTTAGTGATAAGATTTGTCCTAATACTGTAGGAGTTGATATTGGTTGCCGCATATCGCTATTTGAAACCCCTTGGTTCTTAGAAGATATGACAGATTTAGATAAATTTGATAAAAAAGTACGTTCTGTTATTCCAACAGGAAGAAATATTCATAATCATTCTGTTTCTTCTTTTGATTATAATGAATTGATGTGTTGGGATTATATTAGTAATCATCAACGTATTATCAATTCTCAAGGCACTCTTGGAGGAGGCAATCACTATATCGAATTAGATGTAGATGACAATGGTCGTGTTTATCTTGTTATACATAGTGGTTCCCGCAATTTAGGAGTACAAGTTTGTAATTTTTATCAGAAAATTGCTGTAGAAAAATCCAAAAGTAAAGGTAACCTACTTAAAACAATGCGGGAAGCTGTTATTTCATATGGGAAAGAGACGCATCAAGAACAATTAATTAGCCAGATGTTAGATATGTTACATGGAATACAAATTGAAAAGTATGCTTTAGAGTCTGATTTAGCTTATATTGAAGGTAATGATTTAGATGATTATTTAAATGATATGTTAGTTTGTGCAAATTGGTCTTTAGTAAGTCATATTGCTATGGCCAATATGTTAATAGGTTATTATAATTATTCTATAGTTGCAACAAGTTTACATAATTACGTTGATGTAGATAATCATATAGTGCGAAAAGGTGCTATCGACTGTACAAACGCGAGATGTCTAGTTCCGTTAAATATGCGGGATGGACTACTTATTATCGAAGGGTGTGAGAACGAAGATTGGAATAATAGTTTGCCGCATGGGGCTGGTCGTGTAATGTCACGTACAGCCGCACATCTACTATTGCAAATAGAGTCATATAAGGCATCAATGAATGGAATTTATTCTAGTTGTGTTACTGAGTCTACATTAGATGAAGCTCCTAATACATATAATAGTAGTAAAGCATTAGAAGAACTCCTAACTCGTAATGGTTTTGTTATAACTGAGCAATTAACTCCTATTTATAATTTTAAGGCAGTTTAAAAATTATTTTGACAGCAAAAAATATTAATGTTATAATATAATTGTAAGAAAGGGAAAGTGCACGCGTAGCTCAATGGGCAGAGCGCTCGGTTTATACCCGAGATAAGCGCCAGATTAGCGCACGATGGGGGTTCAAGTCCCTCCGCGTGTACCAACAAAAAAGGAGAGTTACTATGAGCCGCACCCCTAGATTTTTTATTGAAAAGCGTAATGAGGATGGTTCTTGGGAAGATGTAACTTTTTATATTAAAAATGAAGATGGCGAGTTTGAGCCTTTGTGGCTAGATACTGGTAATGCAGATTATGAGTTGTTTGAATTGCTGTTTGAAAAGTTTGAAGGTAGCTGGCGACGCCTTCCTAAAGAACTTGGACCTATTGCTAGCAAATATTTTGATAGCAAAGAAGATGATGAAGATGGTGAGTTCTCTGTCTCTATGCGAAGTGCCGCGCAAACTACTTGGTATGATTATATTGAGTTAAATCTGCTTGCGGAAACTGATCAAGTTATGGTTACTGATTATGATGTTGAGCCTGATGAGGATGGAAATTATCCGCAATATAATGCATTAGAGAATTTTATGTCTAAGATTAATTTTATTGTAGAAGAGAATGGCATTTATTATCCTAATCCAGGAGAAGTGCGTATTTTGTGCTCTATTGTTTAATAAGTGGAAGTTCAACTAGAAAAGTTTCTAGTCCTGCCTCGAAAGCAGTGAGTACCGCAAGGTATGGGGAGCGTTACCTCGGACTTCCGCCACAGAAAGAGGTTAATTATGTCTCGGTCATATCGTCATAATCCGGTTGTGAAATGCGCAAAAGACTCCTGGTATAAAAAACATTTTAATCGCAAATTGCGGCGAAGCGATAAGTTTCAAGATATTCCAGATGGGAGTGCTTATCGAAAGATGAATTGTAGTTGGTATATTTGTGATTATAGCTGTCGAGTAGATTATGATGATGCTAAGAATTGGCAATGGACTAAAGAACATTTTGATGATGAAAAAGATTTTAAAGCATATTGGTCTAGTCATTATAGGACAAAGTAATGTTGAAGTGGAAAAATCCGACAGAAGTAGAAAATGTAAATCTTAGGGTTTTCCGCAAAGTTGCTGCGGTTGATCCTAATACTTATATGATTACAGGTATTTATCCAAACGTAATAGCAGCTGCAAAAGCCAAAGGAGGGCGCCCACAAATCATAGCGGACGCAATTAATAAGTTTCACTCTAAGGCTTATGGCTACTATTGGAAGAGAATTTGACATATTTAAAATTTTATATTATAATATAATAGTAAATTAAGAAAAATGGGTAGAATGAAGATATTTTAGTTGCACTATTTTCATATATTCATGTAAACATGAATAGAAAGTAGGTGCTATTATGAATGGATTTATCTATTGTATCACCAATAAAATAAATGGAAAACAATATGTAGGCAAAACTATGTCAGATGTTCAGACTAGATATAAAAAACATTTAAGTGATATTAATTCTAGTCAAAATAAAAAACGTCCATTATATGATGCAATAAAAAAATATGGAGAAGATAATTTTTTTATTACAACTTTAGAAGTATGCAATGAAGAAGAAATTGATGAACGAGAACAATTTTGGATTAATAAGTTAAATACTTATTCTAATGGATATAATGCTACTCGTGGTGGCGATGGAAACACTCAATATGATTATGACGCTATTTGGACCAAATATAAAGAATTACAAAATATCCAGCAAACCGCTAATTATTTTGGATGCGATAGACGTGTTGTTAGAAAAGTAATAGGTAAGCGAGGTGTTTACAATAAACCTAATACAACATCAATTCCGATCTATCAATTGGATAAAGATACCTTAGAAATTATTAAACAGTATCCATCTATAAAAGCAGCGGCAGCAGCTTTGCATGGTACACGCTCTGCAATAGAATTAGCAATTAATAATATACAACATACAGCTTATAATTTTAGATGGTGTAAAGTAGAAGATTATGCAACTTTACAAAAACCTAAAAAACGTATTATTCAACAAATTGATTCAAAAACTGGTAAAATAATTGCAGAATATAGTAACTATACTGAAGCAGCTTTAAAAATAGGGAAAAATGCTAATGGCGGAGGCAATATTCGTCGTGCTTGTATGGGGAAATCTCAAAGTAGTTATGGATATAAATGGAAAGAGTTTTTTAAATGAAGTTTTTCTTAGGTGACCCTCATTTCTCTCATAAAAATATTATTGAATGGGCTCGCCCACAATTTTCAAATATTAAAATGCATGATCAATTTTTAGTAAATAGTTTTATTGAATGGTCTACAATATTACATGAAGAAGATGAGCTTTGGGTTTTAGGTGATTGGGGGAATACTGAATTTTTATATTTAATGAATAATTTTAAATGTAAAACAATATTTATGTTTGGCAATCATGATAAACATACAGATATAACATTATTTAAACAATATTTTGATATTATATATGAATATCCTATTTATATCAATGATAAAATTTGTATTAGTCATATTCCTCAAAATGTATTTGATGACCAAATTAACGTATATGCTCATCTTCATAATAATATAATTGACAAACCAAATTATATTAGTACGTGTCTTGAAATAAATAATTTTAAGTTAGTAAGTTTTAAATATATTACTAACCGTTTTTCGCAATTACCAAAATATAATAGACGTTTTTTGCAAGCGCCTTTTACAGATTGGGAAAAAGTTATTGCTCGACCTCAACAAGATTTAATTTTAAAACCTGATGGACATATTGATATATCTGCTCAAAGAGCAAAGATAGCTTTTGAAAAAGAATATAAAGAATTGTTAGGTGATAAGTTTAAGTGGTAGGAGAAAGAATGTATTTGTTCCGTTACATTGACAAAATCTCGGGTAATATTAAACTAGAAGAAGAATGGCCTTTTCTTAATAGTAAAGAAGCAGCTATTTTTCTAACAATTGCGAAGATGTCAGAACCTGAATGTGAAATTAAAGTTTACGAAGAGATGTTTTTTGAATAAAAATATTGACAGTAATATTTAAATATAGTATAATTTAATTATTAAAGGTTGGAAAAAGAAAAAGAAGTATAATGAAAACTCTTACTAATTTTGATTATAAAATGTTTGAAAAAGCACATCAGGTAAGTTATACTTCTACTTATAAAACTCATAGTCTTGGATGTGTAATTGCTTATAAACACCATATTATTAGTGAAGCATCTAATAGTAATAAAACACATCCAAAACAACGTAAATATAATAGGCGATACCGTACATTTAAAAAAAGTGAAAAGCCTATTGTTGATAGCGTTCATGCGGAAATGAAAGCATTGAATGAAATACCTTATCCAATAGCACAACAAATAGATTGGTCTAAGGTTAAGGTTTATATTTATCGTAGTTGTCCTGGTAAAGAACGGGGTTTTGGAATGGCGAGACCTTGTGAAGCGTGTATTGCAGCTTTGCGGGATAAAGGAATTAGGCATATATATTATACTACAGATGCGGGTTATTGTTATGAACATATATTTTAGGAGATTTTGTGAAGAAAATTTTATTGGCCGCGTGCGGCGGAGCTGTTTTAGGAATGTTAGGATTGCTTCTGATTTGGTATCGAGAGACCTACAGCAGGTATTATCATGCCATTAATTACGACAAAGCCAATTGCCGCGATTATAGGTTCAAGAACGATAACTTTTCTAAATTTATCACAATTCCTTAAACCGCAGGATTATGCAGCGATTTTATCTGGCGGCGCAACTGGAGTTGATAGTATAGCTGAACAATGGGCTAAAAAAAATAAAATTGAATTTGTACTTTATAAGCCTAATTATAAAATGTTTGGTAAAAGAGCTCCTTTAGTAAGAGACGAAGAAATGGCAAAGGCCGCAGATATTATTATCGCTTTTTGGAATGGACAATCACGAGGTACTAAATATACTATAGATTATGCGAAATCAATTGGTCGAAAAGTACAAATATATTTGATTGAAGAGAGAGACTAAATATGAGTTTAGGAGCAATGCAAAAAGCACTTGTCGAAGCAGGATTAGCTGATGAACCAAAGGAGCGTCACCGCAGAAAAAAACAATTTAAATGTAGAAAATGTGGGAGACCTATGATTCGTCTTGATGATACTAATATTATGTTTTGTTCTGGAAATACATGTAAAAACTTTTACATTTTTTCCAAATAAAGACTTAGGGGTTAAGCATGTAGCTAATGGTCTTATAGACCTACCTCGCGCCTAGTCAGCGACTAAGATAATTAAAGGCTCTTATCTTAGGAAAACACTTATTGTGGCAGAAGTTAATGATTATATTCTTTTCTTTCGCATTCCTTTAAATGTTAAAAGAACACAAAAAAAAAGGAAGAAGAAATATTAATCCGTTATCCTTTCTAAAACTTATTTCGTTCGTAAAAGGAAAAGTCTTTTTAAAAAGCCTCTATAGTTCAATGGATAGAACGTCAGACTTCTAATCTGAGAATCGGGATTCGAGTTCCTGTAGGGGCACCAAATTAGAGAAATAAGGGAGAATTATGAATGATTTATATTGGGAAGAGGAATATGATGAAGAACCTACTTTCCAAAAGGTAAAACACAAACCAAAAGCAGCAAAGGCGTATGAGAAAACACAGAACAAGCATAAACGACAAGATATAAAAGACCAACAAAGGTATAGAGAAAATGAAAAGAAAAATCTATTAGATGGGAAGGATATTTAATCCTTCCTTTTTTTTATTTATTGACTAATACTCTTTTTTATGTTATAATTTATAAAAAGGAGGAAAAATGGAAGATGATAAAATAAAAAATAGATTATATGAACATTGGAATGAAGTTGAAGAAAAAAGACCTGATTTAGATTTATTTTTTATAGCTTTACAAGGTTCACAAAATTATGGAGTTGCTGATGAAGAATCTGATATTGATTCTAAAGCATTAATTGTGCCTAGTTTGCGAGAACTTGCTTTAAACAAACCGCCTATTAGTCGTACTTTTATTATGAATAATAATGAACATTGTGATGTAAAAGATGCGCGGGAATATCTTAAAATTGTTTTAAAATGTAATATTAATTTTGTTGAAGTATTTTTTACTGAATGGACAATAGTTAATCCAAGATATTGTCCTTATTGGAATGATTTTATTACTATGAGGGAAGCAATTGCAAGAGTTAATCCTTATCAAGCAGTAAAAGCTATGCGGGGTATGGCTTATCAAAAATATCATGCTTTAACTCACAATTATCCAAGTAGAATGGAATATATTAATAAATATGGATTTGACCCTAAACAACTTTCTCATTTAGCAAGAATTGATTATTTTATTAAGAAATATACTAGTAACTATCCTTATGCAGAATGTATTAAAATAAAAGATAATGATGTGATGCAAAATATATTATGTTTAAAACGTAACAAAAAAATGTATAATTTAAAGCAAGCTCAAGTCTTAGCTGATTATTATATACATCATATAGATAATATGGCAGATACTTTTTGTTATTATCATAAAAGTGTTAACTGTACACGTACTGTCATTATGATGGAAGAAATATTATATCATTTGATTAAAGAAAAGGTAACAAAAAATGACAATTTATTTAACAGGTGACACACATGGGGAAGCCGCGGAATTAAAGAATAGGTTAAAAGATTTAGAATTAACTGATAAAGACTATATGATTATTTGCGGCGACTTTGGTGCAGAGTATGGCGGTAAAGTATTTGGAGGAATTAAAAAAGTTTGTAAAAAATATTCTTGTACTTTTATAATTTTGCGGGGAAATCATGATACGCGTTATTGGCGAGATCATGAAGGACAAGAAGGATGGCATTTAACTTATAAAGATCATTTTTTGGTTCAGGATAAATATCCTAATATCTGGTACGTCAAAGATGCAGGAGATATAGTACATATTGATGGGAAAGTATTTATTTTTATTCCAGGAGCATGGTCTATTGACGGAGTGTATCGTCAACTAAATGGAATTATTTATGAACCACATGAGCAATTAACATCTTCAGAAATGGGCTCATTAATGCGGAATATTAAAAAATATAAATTGAATAATGAGTTTTATGTTGTTGCTCACACTTATCCTATCCGCATTGAAAAAGATGTATCTGATTTATTCTTAAAATATATAGGTCCAACAGACAAAAGTATGGAACATGGTATTCAGAAAATTTTAGATGAAATTAATCTTAAAGCATACTATTTTGGACATATGCACGATGACCGCACAATTCAAGATAAGTTTCATATGTTATATCGCAGTGTAGTAAAGTTGGAGGATTAAAATGCCTAAAATTGATTTTTCTTACACATCTAATGGGGCATCTTTTATGGAAAAAAGTTCACCTTATGGAATGGTAAAAGGAGCTGCTTTTGTTCATCCAGATGATTTAGATATTGCAAATCAATGGGATGGTGCCCGCATTTGTGAATTTCGTTGTAATAAAGAAATTGCTAAACTTCACCGCAATAAAATGCGGGAACGCTATTTAGGAGCAAAAAATCTTTATGAACATATCTTACAGCAATATGAAACTATTAAATTAACTGGCGAAGAAAAACTTATGATTAATGCAATGAAGCAGCAAGTCAAAGGTGCTTATAAAGAGTATATGAAAACTAAAAATAAATATGATAATATGTCACAAAAAGAGTATATGTTTTGTGACAAAGTTGTTAAAGCTCGTCGAGATTTTAGAGAAAAAATGAAAAAACAACAAGAAAGTAAAGAAACAAATCCCGCTTGATAAATTACTATTAAAATGTTATAATAATAATATCTTGAAAGGGGTGAAGAAAAATTTGGAAAATTTGTATAATAAAAATAGTATTGAATCATTATCTCCATTAGAGTTTACTCGATTAAGACCTGGCGTATATTGCGGCGATACTACTTACCCCAATCATTTGATTGTAGAGTTAGTTAGTAATGCAGTAGATGAGCATAATCTCGGTCATGGGAACAAAATCTATATTCATGTTTATAAAGATAATAATCAAAATCTGTTTGTTAGTGTGACAGATGAAGGACAAGGTTTTCCAATAGGGGAAAAAAGAGAAGATGGAAAAACTGTCCTTGAAGCTGCTTTTAGTGTAATGAACACTTCTGCCAAGTATCGTGATGATGGAGTATATGAAGGTACCAGTCTTGGTCTTAATGGTATTGGCGCAAAATTGCCAATATATTTGTCTCATTATGTGAAGGTTGAATCTTGGCAAAAGGGTAGGATGGAACGAGACTTGTATAATGAAGGATGCCTTACAGATATAGAGATACATAATATCAATAGTATAAGTGATGAATATTCATCTCCTTCAGGAACAAGAATTGTGTTTCAGCCAAGTGAAGAATTTTTTTCTTATATTGAACCTGATAGAAAAGCATTAGAATCTTTTTTAGATGATATTACTATTTTGTGTCCGCAATTAATAATTGAATTAAAATGGGATTCTGAAATTAAAATTTTTAGTCATCCAAAAGGACTTGAAGATTTTTTAGATAAAGAAATTGAAAAAACTATACCACTTACAAGTGAATTAATTTTCCAAGAGCAAAGTGAAAAAAGAAAACTAGACGCGGCGCTTACATATACTTCAAACAATAGTAGTAAAATTGTAGCGTATGTCAATTATGGTTTAACTGACGCAGGCCCACATTTAACAGCAGCAAAGAGTTGTATTACTCGCACATTAAATAAATGGGCGAAAGAGCAAGGGCTTCTTAAGGAAAAAGATAAAAATTTAGAAGGAGCTAATCTTCAAGAAGGATTAGTATTTATCTTTAATCTTGTATCACCTGGCATTGCTTACGATGCACAAGTGAAGTCCCGCATTGTTAGCAATGAATTTGTTTCTTTCCTTAATGAGGCTATTGGAAAGAATTTAGAACTTTGGTTAGATAATAATCCCGCGGATGGGCGTGCGATTATTGATAAAGCATTATTAGCGCGGAAAGCTGCGGAAGCAGCGAAAAGAGCACGAGAGAATGTGCGGAAGAAAACATCAACAACTGGTGTTATAAAACAAAAAAATATTAATTTGCCGTCTAAATTATCTGACTGCTATAGCACTGATCGTTCTAAATGTGAGCTCATCATCACAGAGGGTAAATGGAATTGCCCTTATCCTTTTTTCCTGTTTATCGCAGGGGTCTCTTTATGAGGCTAACGAGGAAGTCTGACCGTTACACATATACGTCAAAATATGTTTAGGCGAAGATAATCTCGTGGCAAGGTTTTATATCTTTGGGTAAAATTGAGTTATTTGTACATTATCACTTTCATATATAAACGATGAAGGAGGTAGTGTATGATAGGAATTTATAAATTTACTAATAAAATTAATCAAAAAGTTTATGTAGGTCAAAGCATTAATATACAAAGAAGAGTGTCTCAACATAAAAATGCTGCATATAATAATCAAGCTCAAGATTATAATAGTCAATTTCATCAAGCAATAAGAAAATATGGATGGGATAACTTCGATTTCCAAGTTTTAGTAGAGATTTCACAAGATGAATATACTCAAGAATTTTTAGATAGTCTTGAAAAATTATACATTAATCAATATGATTCTTATTACAATGGCTATAATGCAACTCCTGGTGGTTCAGATAGCAAAGGAAAGCCAGGCCAAAAAGGAGAAAATAATGGTCGCGCATTATTGACTTTGGATGATGTTAAGTATATTAGAGAATGTTATAATGACCATATTCCTTTTAAAGTCGTATATGAGCAGTATAAAACTAAAATTTCTAAAAGAGGATTACAAAAAGTTTGGTGGTTTGATACTTGGAAAGAAGTATATCCAGAATATTATACTGAAGAGAATAGAAAATGGCATGCTACTAGAGCTAAAGCTAATCCTTATGAGGTTGCTGCTAATAACAAAAGACAATTTAGTCCTGATGAAGTAAGAAAAATTAGAGATTTATACGACCAAGGAATATCAGTAAAACAAATTCAAAAACAACTTAATTTAACTCAAGTCTATAGCACGATTTATAATATTGCGCTTAGAAAAACTTATAAAGATATAAAATAAGCTGTATCGACTATCCCTTGTTGTGAGGGAGTAGGATTACTATTGATACGTAATTCGAAATAGAGGACGCGTTGAAGATTTGACAAATCAGAGCGAAGAAATAGTCAGTCCCTATAGAAATATAGGATAATACGGATTCTGCGTCAGGTAACCTGAAAGCGGTACGTGACAAAGAGTTTCAAGCTGTCTTAGGTGTCAAAGGCAAAGTGCTAAACACTCAAAAAGCTACATTGGATAAAGCAATGGCAAACGCAGAAATTATGGACTTAATTAAAGCTCTTGGTTTCCAGCCAGCTAAAGGAGACAAAAAGCTGGCGTATGATAAAAATAAAGTTCGCTATGGCAAAGTTATAATTATGTCCGATGCTAAGTAATATTGGCTGTGTTATACCTTTTCTGTTTACCAGCAGGGTTTGTGTAAGCAAGCTAACGGTGGAGCCTAAGTGTATAAAACATATGGTAATACCGTGGGAAATATCTGGTAAGATAAAACCTGTATCGACTATCTCCGGATCGGGAGAGTAAGACTACTATTGGTACGTAGTTTGAAATGGGTATCGTGTTAGTAATAACATTAAGATATAGTCAGGGCTTATGGAAACATAAGAATCACTGGATGTTGATGGAGCGCATATCAAAAATCTGGTCTACGCGTTTTTTTGGAACTTCTTGCCGGACATGTTCCAAGATGGATTTATTTACGCGGGCGTACCGCCTTTGTTTCGTTTGAAGAATAATAAAGAAATTCTTTATCTTAAAGATGATGCAGCTCTTCAAAAATTTAAAAAGAGTCGCTCTATTGACAAATACCAAGTCAGCCGCTTAAAGGGGCTTGGGGAATTAAGCGCAGAAGAAACAGCTGAATGTCTGATTGATCCAAATAATCGCATTATCAAACAGATCACTGTTGAAGATTTAGGTGCGGCAGGATTATTATTTGATACACTGCTTGGAAGTGATAGCACTTCCCGCAAAAAGTTTATACAAGAAAATGCGGAAAAGGCTGAAATTTATGTGTGAGATTGATTTAAATGAAGAACTAGGACAAAATTTTATAGACTACGCTATTGCGGTAAACACAGATCGTGCAATTCCATCGGTAGAAGATGGACTTAAACCAGTTGCTCGCCGCATTTTATATGATATGGCTGAAACCAAATTATTTCACAATAAAACTTATGTGAAGTGCGGCAGAGTTGTGGGCTCGGTAATGGGACACTGGCATCCTCACGGAGATGCCGCAGTTTATGATGCCTTAACAAGATTAAGTCAACCTTGGAGTATGCGGTATCCATTAATTGACTGGCATGGCAATCAAGGTAATATCGTAGGGGATGGCGCAGCTGCTTCTCGTTATACAGAATGTCGTCTTGAGAAACTATCAGAAGACGGTCTGCTTGCATATATGAATAAAAATATAGTTGAGATGCAACCAAACTATGATGAGACACAGGAAGAACCAAAGCTGCTCCCTGCACTTTTTCCAAACTTACTCTGTAATCCCACTCAAGGAATTGGCGTAGCTCTTGCATGCAACTGGCTGCCGAATAATTTACGAGATATTGCGGAGAAGGCTATTCTGCCAGTCCTCCGCGATGAAGAAATTGATTATGATAATCTTTATCCTGATTTTCCTCTTGGAGGAATTATTGTTAATCAAAAAGATATAGCAACAATTTATAAAACTGGACGTGGTAAAGTAATTGTTGAAAGCGAATATCATGAAGAAACTAGAGGGAATAAAAGACTTCTTGTTTTTACTTCATTACCATTTCAAGTGTTTATTCAGCCATTACTTGAAAAAATTGCAAAAGAATATGCAGATGATAATTTGCCGCATATCTTAGATGTACAAGATGAAAGTGAATTACTAAAACCCCGCATCGTTTTTGAAATTGAGAAAGATGCGGATATTGATCAAGTGGCGGAGATTCTTTTTAATCTAACAGATCTCCGCAAATCATTCAGTGTCAATCAAGTTGCATTGGTTGGAAAATCACCCACTCTATTAAATTTAGCGCAAGTGGTTGATTATTATATCGCGTTTAATCTGCGACTTATCGTGAATCGCTTCAAATACGATTTCGATGCTGCCAACGCGCGTATAGAAATTTTAAAAGGACTGTCTAAGGCATTAACTGATATTGATAATATTGTTGCAATTATTAAACACAGTGATACTGCGGCAAGCGCACAGAGTAAGTTAATTGAGAAATATGGCTTCTCTGATAAGCAAGCTAAAGCTATTCTTGATATGAAATTATCTCGTTTAGCTAACTTAGAGAAAGTTAAGGTTGAAAAAGAACTCCAAGAGAAAGAAGAATATGCAAAATATTGTCAAGCTATCATTGAATCAGAAAATAAACAAAAAAAGATTTTAACTAATGAATTACAACAATTAGTTAAAGAATTTGCGGACGAGCGTCGCACTAAAGTGACACAAAAAGAGATTAAGCGTATTTCCAAAAGTAAAGAAGCAAAGATAGTAATCCCGCAAGATGTAGTTATTCAATTTACAGATACGGGTTATATACGGTCTATTCCTATGAATCGGTATCGTAATAGTACAGCAAAAACTACATTTAAATGTCAAACTAATGATACTGTTTTATTATTTAGTAATTTTGGGAAACAATATAGAATTTTAGCAAGCGATATTAAAGAATGCGGGCCACGTGACAAAGGTCAAGCGTGCGGCGCTCTTATTAAGTTGACAAATAATGAAAAAATTGTTAATATATTTTCAATGAACATTGATGAAAAATATCCTTATATAGCTTTCTTTACTAAAAACGGATTAGTTAAAAAGACTGATAAAAGTGATTTTATAGCTAATACCCGCAATCTAAATGGTCTTAAAGCAATTGGGTTAAATGAAAATGACGAAATTGTTGCGATAGAAGAGACCAACGGAGATTATGCGGAGGTCCGTACAAAAGATGGCATAGGTTTGTGTTTTGAAATGGAAGACGTGCGGCTAACTGGTAAAGGTGCGAAAGGTGTTAAAGGGATTAGTCTTAAAGATGGAGATTATGTTTATGATGTGAAAATTGTAAAAGATAAAAACTTATTATCTTTGCCTATTGGAAAACGAGCACAAAAAGGAAAACAGTATGCCAAAAATTAGACGAGTTAAATATGTATATCCAGATCAGCGATATGGTGATGATAGAGTATGGTGTCCCTTAAGAAGAGATTCGTGTAATCCGCAATGTATTTGTTTTACTAAAGATTATCTTCATAGTTCATGGTATAGATGTAGTGAATTTAATCAAAATTGTTTGTGTGTAGAAGAAGAATTGACATGAGTGATACACTATATCCTGACAGTTATCAGATTCCTGCTATGCTTATCAGCAAAACTCCATCAGAGCCTAAGTTATCGCAATATTTAAATAATGGTAAATATATAGGTACTGTTAAGCGTGATGGATATTGGTATCAATTAGAGCATACTCCAACAGGTAAGGTATATTTGTTCTCTCGTTCAAAGTCTCGTAAAACTGGTGAGTTAACAGAAAAAATTGCTAATGTCCCGCATATTGAAGAATGGGCACATAATTACACGCGGCCAGGCACCGTTTTAATTGGTGAGATATATTACCCAGAAAAGACAAGCAAAGATGTAACTAAAATCATGGGATGCCTATCTAAAAGAGCAATTGAGCGTCAATTTAATACAGAAGAATATGGTGGTCCAATCCATTATTATATTCATGATATAATTTATCAAAATGGTAGAGAATTAATGTCTCATTCTTATGGGGATAGACTATATACTTTGATGGCAGACTTTTATTTCCGTCAAAATGATTATATTGAATTTGTAGAATTTTATAAAAATAATTTATCAGAAAATTTAAAAAAAGTTTTTGATAATGGCGAAGAAGGAATGGTTTTTAAAAAACAAAATGGAGTTTATATTCCAGGTAAAAGACCGCCTGATAATTTTAAAGTAAAAACTGAAGAAACTTTTGATTGTATCATAAATGGCTTTATCGAGCCTGAAAAAGAATATACTGGAAAAGAAATTGAAACTTGGAAATATTGGCAAAATGATATTCCTGTAACAAAAGCATATTACAACGGTTGGAAAGCAGGTATAGAAGTTGCCGCATATAATGATAAAGGTGATTTAGTTAATATTGGTACTATTAGTAGTGGTATGACAGACTTTTGGAGAGAAGATATGGCTAAATGTCCTAATAATTATTTAGGCAAAGTTGTAGAAATTCAAGCTATGTCTGTTAATAAAGAAGAATTAACTATTCGTCATGGTAGACTAATGCGGATTCGCGATGATAAGCCTGCTATCGAGTGTACTTTAGGCAGTATCTTTAATAATTGATAGATGTGATAAATATGACAGTTTTATTTAAGTTAAAACCAGTTATTTATTATGCTTTTTCTGATGATGATTCTTTAATTCCTACAAGTTGTCTTACATTAAAACAATTTAATACTTTTTTAGATATTCTTCGTAAGGAAATTCGCAAACATCGTTATGAACATTCTCATTATACGTATGTAAAATTTGATTGGGATGAGTTTGAATATAATCAATTTTTTACAAATCATCAAGACTTATTTTTTCATTGGATAGATGAAATTTATTTAATTGATAAAATACCCGAATGGGCTGTTTCTTGGGTCGAAGAAAAATATAATTTTGATCCAGATAATCCAGTTATTATAAATGCTTTAAGAACAGCAAGAAAAGCTATTAGAGAAGAGAAAAAATAATGGCTATTAGATTCTGTTTAAATGATATTATATATTATGCTTTTTCTCAAGAAGATGATTCAGATATTAATTTTTCTTTAACACAAGAACAGCTAGAACTTTTTCAAAAAATTTTAAAAGAAGAAATACAAAAACATTATAATGAGAATCACAATTATAGATATGTTTATTTTGATTGGGACGCTCATGATGTTGATATATTTTTAAAAAATAGTAAAATTTTCTTTTGGAGCAACGGTATTTGTTGCATCAATTTAATTCCTCCAAAAGTAGCAGAAAAAATTGAAAAACATTATTCTGATATTAATATAGTGAATGCTTTGCGGAAAGCTAGACATAAAGCTAAAACATTATATGATTTTATTTAAAAACAAGAAAAAATAATTGACATAATTAAAAAAATATATTATAATAATATTAACAAATGAAGGATAGAGAGTGAAGCCTTTGTTTGAATATAATATTAAGAAAAAGAAGTAAAAAATAAAGTAAGAAAGTTCACTCAAAAGAAAAAGAAGGAGATTGTAAATGGCTGCAATTCTATCTGAAAAAGCACAAGTAATTCTAAAGTATCTACAGAACAATCAGGACATGGATGTAACTGCCGCGTCTATTGCCGAAGCTCTTGGTCTTGAGAAGAAATCTGTAAATGGTACACTAACTGGTCTTGGTCGTAATTCCAAGTCTCATGCTCCACTAGTTGAACGAGTAAAGATTGATGGTATTGATGATAAGGTTATTCGTCTAACCGCGGAGGGCGCCGCATTTGATGTGCTCGCTGAAAAAGTAGATGCTGAGTAATATTATATCTTATAAAGAGATAAAAGGAGAAGGGGATAGGCTGTTTGTCTAAGCAGCCTATTCTTTGTTTATTATTAAAAAGTAAAGGTTTATAAAAATGGAGTTAATTATAATTATTATTTGCTCCATTTTATGTGTACTTGTAGGTATAATATTTTATAAAATTGGTCGTAAAAAAACCGTTAATATTGTTCAAGAAAATAATGATAATGTTTTGCGGGAACGTGAACAAATTCTTCAAGATATAAGTAGAATTAGTTCTAATTATGAAGCTCAAAAAGCGCTGATAAATAATGCTCGACAAAATGCGCAAACAGCTTATAATGAAAAAAGTAAAGCTCTTGAACAAGAATATGCTTATAAAAAAGAAGAGTTTGAAAGAACATTAGCTTCACAAAAAGATTTATTATATAATGATTTTGAAGAATTTAAGACTAAAATTAATGCAGAGTCTAAACAGCTACAAAATGAATTAGAACAATATCAAGCACAAAAACAAGCTATTGTAGAAGCAACGCATCGTGAAGAAATTCTCCAAAAGGAAAAAGATAATTATAGATTAGTCTTGACTTCCGCGGAACATGCTGATATACAAACCTTAGAAAGTATACGTCATGTTTTGCGGAAGCCCCGTATTTTATCAATGTTAATTTGGCAAACATTTTATCAGCCTAAAGCAAAGAAATTATTTGCTAATATATTAGGGACTGAAGCAGTTACAGGTATTTATAAAATAACTAATATACAAACTGATGAATGTTATATTGGGCAAAGTCTTAATTGCAGGGAACGCTTTCTCCAACATTGTAAATGCGGGCTTGGTATTGATACACCAGAAAAAAATAAATTATATGAAGCAATGTTAAAATATGGTTTAGATCAATTTACTTTTGAAGTTATTCAAGAATGTAATAAAGAAGAATTAAATGAATTAGAACAATTTTATATTAAAACGTATTTAAGTTGTGACTATGGTTATAATTCAAATACGGGGGTTAAATAAATGGAATTTTTAACAAAGAATATTAGTGGGTGGCAAGCAGCTTTAGAAGGTATGCGAGCGCCCCTTAAATCATATAATAAAGCAGATAGTTATTTTGATTATAAAAATAATAAAATTGTTATTGGCCCAAGAGATTACAGATTAGCTAAATCATTGTGGGAAGGTGGCTCAGAGCATAGAAAATGGATGCGGCAAGTGCAGGTTTGGGTAGAAATAGCTGCGCCATTATTTTTTTGGTCTGAATGGGACACCTATCACATTGGCGTAAGCTGCAATTCTGAATCAACTATGCACACTATTGGAAAAGCTCAATTGTCCATCGCAGATTTTGATAGTTCTGTTTCTATGAAGAATTACTCATATAAAGCATTATCTTATATTATTGAAATTTTAAATAAATTGATTAATGCTTATAATACTCCTAATTTAGCTAAAACAATACAATCAGATCTACTAGTTGAAATTAAAAGTTTATTACCTTGTAGCTATATTCAACGTAGATTTATTAATATAAATTATGAAGTTTTAGCTAGAATGTATCAACAAAGACATAATCACAGGTTGCCGCATTGGCGTGTTAATTTTGTAAATTGGATTAATTCTTTACCTTATTCTGAATTTATAACTGGAAACTTTACAAAAGAAAAATCTTATGATATAATAAAAGAAAATAAAAGAAAAAGTAAAATGTTAGAACAAATTGAGAAAGAGCTTAGAGAGGAAAAACAACAAAGAAAGAAAAAAAACAAATGTGATAGTAAGCAGGAAAAAGAAGAAACGGAAGAGGTAAAAGAAGACAAAGAAATAGAAGAAAACAATAAAATAAAAGAAGAAGATATAAAAGAAAATATAATAGAAATTTTTAAAGACGAAGATTTTGAAGAAGAAGATGAAGAAGAAGATTATGAAGAAGAAGAAAGAGAATTAAGGAGTAGAATTGAAAGACAATTGGAAAAATAGTGTTACAGTAGAAGGCTATATTTTTAATGTAAACCTACAAGAACGTGTAAGTGGAGAAAAATCAAAAAATCCTGGACAAAAATTTATTAATGGTGTTCTTAATATCGCAACAGATGATGATGCACTAAATGTAGTTCCTGTATATTTTACTTATGTAACTCCTACATATGGTGCAGTTACACCACAGCGGCCTAACCCTAAGCCCAATCCTAATTTTAATACTCTGAAAGGGTTTATTGAGGGTAAGTGCCAAACTTATGAGCAAGTAGGTACTAATGCTACAAAAGTTCGCGTTCAAGGAGAAATTGAAATTAATGATTTCTTGAGTAATCGTACAAATGAAATGGTAGCACAAAAGCGTGTCCGTGGTAGTTTTATAAATATTATTAGTGACCTTTCTGGAACTGGTGCGCATTTTGAAGTAGATACTCTTATTTCTTCAACTGTATTAAAAGAGGTTGAAGATGGAGAAGATTATTTGCAACTTAATGGATATTGTTTTAATTGGCGAGGAGATTTGCTTCCAGTAACATTCTCTACTACTGCTGGATTAAAATATTTTGAAGATGCGGATATTAGCTCTCAGAATCCTATGCTAACGACTTTACGTGGGCGCATTATTTCAAATACAATTGTCCAAGAGCGAGAAATTGAAAGTGCTTTTGGAGCACCTGAAATTGAAACAACAACTCGTGTATTCCGTGCGTGGGATGTAACAGCAGCTTCTCCTGAGCCAATGGTATTTGATGATCCAAGCACAATTACTTTGGATGAACTTAAGAAAGCTATTGAAGCTCGTGAGGCTTATGTCGCTCAACGCAAAAAAGAACAAGAGGATTATCAAAACTCTCGCAATAATGGATTCGCGGGGAGTGTGACACCAGCAGCAGAGGCGCCTAAGTCAACCACTAATGCAGGCTTTGTATTTTAAAGGAGGTTGTATAGATGGCTGATATTGATATTCTGTCTATCCAGCCGCATGAAATTTCTCGTGATCTCTGCGGCTATACGGTTTTGTTATACGGTGCGCCTAAATTTTGGGCCTAGTTTGAGCGATTAAACTAGCAAATCCTTGAAAAAACGTGAAGGCTTAGCTGCTAACACGAGCGGAAGTTATAATTTAAAAGTTATAACACGCGCAACGCATAGATTTTGAAACTTGAAGAAAGGATGCTTGCCTGTAATGGTCAACCACAGTAATATTATAAAATTTTATCAAGAAGGCAATAGTTTAGCTGCTTGTGAAAGAGAATTTAATATTTCTACCTATAAGTTGAAAAAAATGTTTAATTCTTATAATGTTCATATTAGAGATCGTCATGAACAGTGTGTTATTGAAAATATGAAAAGAGGATACAAAGTTAATCATAATTATTTTCATACATTAAATGATACATCAGCTTATTATTTAGGTTTTATTGCGGCAGATGGCACAATAAGAAAAAATCGTAATGCTATAAAAATTGGATTGCAAGTAGCAGACGAACAATGGTTAATTGAATTCAAAGAAAAAGCTCAAATTGAAGCTCCAATTAAACATTATACTGTTGAAAGTAAATATCCTGTAGCAGAATTAGAATTTTCTTCTAAACAAATTAAAGAAGATTTAGAAAATTATAGCATTGTTCCTGATAAAACTTACAAAAATATTTCAATGAAGAATATCCCAGATGTATTTAAACTAAGTTTTATTAAAGGTTTTTATGATGGAGATGGGAGTTATACTGCTGGGAAAGTAAAAATTACTTCAAAGACAAAAGGATTATTTGAAGAAATTCAAGATTTTACAGATTATCCTTGGTATCTTTATCATACATCAAGAGACTTATATAGTTTAGAACTATCAACTACGCCTTCTTTGCAATTCTTAAAAGATATTTATAATATTAATACTCCAAAGCTAGAAAGAAAATATAACAAATATCTTATAGCGCTTAATTCAAGAATATAATAAATCCACGAGTCAAGGACTCTATTTAGTTATATTAAATAGATGATAATATATGCTGACCTTGCGGGAAACCGCAAGAACTAAAGGATAAAAAGCCTTTAGGATAACAATGTGAAAACCGGAAAAACTACCATCGCCAGTCAATTTCCCAAGGCTTTGCTTTTAGCTTTTGAAGTCGGATACCTGGCTATCCCTGGGATTCTTGCGCAACCTATTAAAAAATGGTCTGATTTTAAAAAGGTTTTGAAGCAATTAAATAATGAAGAAGCTCATCAAAAGTTTCAAAATATTATTGTGGATACGGCAGACATAGCTTATGATTTATGTGAAAAATATATTTGCAATAATGAAGGTGCCGCAACTATAGGTGATATACCCTACGGTAAATTACTTGCCGCTTAGAATAGTAATATTCTTTGAAAAAAGCAGTAAAAGCTGGAACCCTGAGAGGGGAATCAGAACGGAAGGCTAAATGCAAAAGTTTAGTCACGTGCAACGCATAGAAAACTTAAACATTATAAGTAAAACATTTGACTCGGGAGGAGTAAAATGGGTAAAATTGTAGAAGTAAATGAATTAAAGGTTGTTGAATATTATTTACAACCTAATTCTATTAAAAAGACATGTAAACATTTTAGCATTGGAGAAAAAAGATTAAGAAAAATTTTAGCAAAACACAATGTTGATACGAGAAAACCGGGAGAGCATTGCAGAGTATATAATTTTAATGAAGATTTTTTCTATCATCAGTCTGAAGAATTAGCATATACATTAGGTTTAATTGCAGCTGATGGATGTGTAGCAGAACGAAGTAATCAAGTATATATTGAGTTACGAAAACAAGATGCTGAAGTGCTAGAAAAAATTAGAGAAGCAATGGGATTAACTAGACCAATTAAATTTTATGTGACACAACGAGGATATGAAAATTGTAAACTTTATATAGAAGATAAAAATCTTAAAAAAATATTAATTGAACGATACCACCTACCTCCAAATAAAACTTACAATCATAAAAATTTCCATGTTCCTTTAGATAGTATTGATTATCATTTAATTCGTCATTACATAAGAGGGTTTTTTGATGGCGATGGTTCTGTTAAAAAAGCGACTTCTTTAGTTTTTCAATTAGATTCTACTTGTTTACATTTTTTAACTGAAATTCAGCAATACTTATTAGAGACTATCAATATTCAACTTAATTTAACTTCTCAATTTGGTGAAAATAGGAGAATTCCTTTATATAGACTTTATTGCTATGGGAATAAAGCTAAAACCGTTTTAGATTTTCTTTATAAAGATAATCCAAAAATTTATATGAAAAGAAAATTTGAAAAATTCCAAAAACTTATAATGAAATAATTTTCCACGAGACTGCTTATCCTTTGCAAAAGGATAAAAAGATATGCTGAACTTATACGAATAAGAAGTATAAGAACTAAAGGATAAAAAGCCTTTAGGATAACATAATTGAAGGGTTACAAACTCGCCGCAAAAGAATTTGATGAAACATTGCGCAGTATCCCGCAAATGGGATATGGTTTAGTAATGATTTCTCACTCTGAGGACAAAGTCTTTACTGATGAAAACGGCAAAGAGTATAACCAAATTGTTCCAACTCTTGATAAGCGTCCTCGTCTTATTGTAGACCGCATGTCTGATATTATTGGTTATGCGCATCCTGTACAAGACGAAGATGGCACAACTCACACCACCTTATATATGCGCGGAACCCCGCGATTTGTAGCTGGTAGTCGTTTTCGTTTTACTCCGCCATCTATTGAGTTTACATATCAAAATCTTGTTGATGCTATTGGAGAGGCTATTGATAAAGAAGCTGAAACGCATAATGGAGAATTTGTTACAGACTCCCGCACTACAGCTTATGAAATTAAAGAAACTCCTAACTTTGACCAGTTAATGTCAACCTTTAATGATCTTGTTTCTAAGATCATGGAAGCTGCGGGAGGGAATTTTGGCACTACCTGGGCTCCCCGCATCAATGATATTGTAGCTAAACATCTTGGTCCAGGTAAAAAAGTTGCAGAAATGCAACGTTCACAAGTTGAGCAACTCGATCTTATTATATCAGATCTTATTGATGCTGTTGGACAAGGAATTTAAGAAATACTTTTTAAGCCCGCTTCGGCGGGCTTTTTCTTTGACAAGAATGTTTTTTTATGATATAATATATTATATAGTATTAGTATACACAAAGGAGGATATTCATGGCAAAACATAAAGTAAAATGTCCTTCATGTGAGCAATCTTTTTATCGAGAAGATGAAGAATATGTACAAGTAAAAAATAGATATTATCATAAAAAATGTTATATAGAACGTAATAAAAATGATATTATAATAGATTCAATTCATTGTAAAATGCGAGAATTATGCGGAAATGCGTATAATAAAAAAAGAATAGATTCAAAAATATCTGCATATAAAAAAATGGGATTCACTCCAATAGGAATAAAGAAAACTCTTGATTATTGGTATGATATAAAAAAGAATGATCCAAGCGCTGCTTATGGAAGTATAGGTATTGTAGAATATGTGTATGGAGAAGCAATGGATTATTGGGAGGAAAAAGAAAAAAGTAAACACCAATACAATGAGACAAATTTTGATAAATGGAAAAAATCACTAGAGCCAAAAATTATTCATACAAATTCTACTGTAACTACGAAACCAAAGAGATTAAAATTGTTTCATTTAGAGTAGAAGAGGAGGGGTGTATTGAGTATAAAAAACTCTGATTATAGAGATAATGACGCCGCTCTTCATTTAATAGGATGTATTTTAAAGAAACCATCATTATTAGAAAACGATGGTATTTATTTTTTTAATGAAGAAGATTTTTTAAACGATATGCATAAAGTAGTATTTGGCGCAGTTTATAATTTATATCAAACTGGTGCACAAAATATTACTTTACAAGCGATAGAAAACTATCTTGAATCGAAACCCAAAAGTAAAGCAATATATGATGCAAATGGTGGAGCGCAGTGGGTAGAAAATGTTAAAGAGCAGTCAGAATTATTAAATTTTGACCATTATTATAATACAATCAAGAAATTAACTCTTTTGCGAGCGTATGATGCAATTGGGGTAGATGTTAGCAAATTTTATCCAATTCCTTCTGATATATTAGATAGCTCAGATATTGTTGAAGAAAAAAGAAAATATTTTGAAAGTTTAACTGTTGATGATATTGCTAATGAAATAGAAATAATGATAGAGAATGTGCGGGCGCACTATGCGGAAGAAAACGTATATGAAGGAGCTGTACTTCTTGGAGATAAAGTTTCTGATATTTTAGCTAGTCTTGAAAAATTACCAGATGTTGGACTTCCGCTACATGATCAGTTCACAAATGCGGCGGTGCGGGGAGCGCGTCTTGGTAAATTTTATATTAGATCTGCCGCGACTGGTATCGGTAAATCAAGGTCTATGGTTGCGGATGCTTGTCAGATGGCATGCTCTGAGATATACTCTACTACTCATGGAAAATGGATTAAAAATGGTAAGAAACAACCAGTATTATTTATATCGACAGAGCAAGATATTCAAGAAATTACTACAATGGCTTTAGCATTTTTATCAGCTGTAAATGAAGAACATATTCTACGAAATGAATATTATTCAACAGAAGAATTAGAAAGAGTACAATACGCTGCAAAATTATTACAAAGCTCTCCTTTATATGTTGAAGAGCTTCCTGATTTTAATATGAAAGATATTGAGAATACAATTAAAAGAAATTTGCGGCAACATGCAATTCAATATGTTTTTTTAGATTATATTCATAGTTCAATGAAAATATTAGAAGAAATTTCTCGACGTTCCGCAGGTATGCGGCTAAGAGAAGATAATGTTCTTTTTATGATTTCAGTATCGTTAAAAGATATATGCACAAAATTTAATATATTTATTATGTCTGCAACACAATTAAATGCAGATTATCAAACATCAGATACACCTGATCAAAATCTATTACGTGGTGCAAAAGCTATTGCAGATAAAGTAGACGCTGGTATGATTTTGTTAGAATTAACTGATAATGATAGAGAAAAATTATCTCAGCTAACCCCATCATTAGAATTGTCTCGTGAACCTAATATAAAAATGTCAATTTATAAAAATCGTGGTGGCGAGTGCAACAAATGTTATATATGGATGTACGCAGATAAAGGCACTTGTCGTTTTGAAGGGATCTTTGTTACAGATTGGAAATATAATCCAATTACATTAACTCCTTTAACTATAGAAGTAGATGATAATAATGAGCTATAGTAAAGAAGAAGTTAAAGAATTAATTGAGTTAGAAGATGTTTTTTTATTATTAGAATATTATAATGCAGAACCGCAAATGTATTCTAATCATATAGAAGCATTAACAATATGTCATGGCGGAGATTCTCATAAATTATATTATTATGAAAATAGCCAACTATTTACATGTTACACAGGTAGTTGCGGAAAATTTGATATATTTGAACTAGTACAAAAAATAGAACATTTAGAAGATTTTAATACGGCAATTTATTTTGTTGTTCAATTTTTTAATCTTGAAGGTTCTATAACTGATATAGAAGTATTAAATACAGAAGATCAAAAAGCATTTAGAGAATATCAAAGAGTCGCAAAAATTCATGGTGAGCAAACTGAAAAATTAATCTTGCCGCAAATCAATGAGAATATTTTACAATATTATCCACAACCTTTAATTAAATCTTGGGAGCGTGAAGGTATAATTAAAGAAGTTTGTGATTATATGAATATACGGTATGATCCTGTAAATGGTGGAATTTTAATTCCTCATACAGATGAAGATGGTAGATTAATAGGAATTAGAACAAGAACATTAGTAAAAGAAATTGAAGAGCAATGTGGAAAGTATAGACCGTGGATAAATAATGGTAAAATGTATAATCATCCATTAGCTTTTAATTTATATGGGTTAGAACAAGCAAAAGAAAATATACAAAAGAAGAAAACGGCTATTGTAGTAGAATCAGAAAAAGCTGTTATGCAATATTTATCATATATTGGTTTAGGTAATAATATGTGTGTAGCAGTATGCGGCAGCTCTATATCAAAATATCAATTTCATTTACTTGTGACTCTTGGAGTTAAAGATTTAATTATCGCATTCGATAAAGATTTTAAAGACATTGGCTCACAAGAATATTATGAGAATAGAGATAAAATGATTAAATTAGCTCGCAAGTTTACTTCACAAGTCAATGTAAGTATTATATGGGATGAAAGCAACTTATTAGATTATAAATCATCGCCATTAGACCATGGTAAAGATGTGTTCCAATATTTGTTTAGAGAAAATAGAATTATATTACAATAGGAAGAATCATGAAAAGAACATGTACAATATGTAGATACTGTGAAAAATATATAATACCATGTGAACATTTAAGATATTGCGGAAAATTTTATGTTTGCAGACTTTTAGATAAAATAATTAGACATCCAAAAATAAAAGGTACATTTTGCGAATGGTTCTTCCTCAATGACTTATGTTCAAAAGCATTGGAGGAAAAACGTGGATTATCGCTTATTTAGTGAAAACGAAGATGAATATAAAGATACTACTTCCCGCATTTTAATTAGTCGAGGAATTAATGAAGATATACTAGAAAAATGGATTAAAGCAGAAAATCCTAATGAAAAAGAAATTTGGCGTAAGTTAGATAGTATTATAGATGCAGTAGTTGTTATCCAAGATGCCATTGCTCAAAAATGGGATATGGAAGTGGTGGTGGATTGTGATGCCGATGGGTACTGTTCTTCTGCCATTTTTATCAACTATATCAATGCAGTTGCTCCAGAATATGCGGCAGACCATATAAAATATTATTTGCATACAGGTAAACAACATGGACTAGCAGATATGACAGATAAATTAACTGCTCCGATAGTTATAGTACCAGACGCAGGTAGCAATGATTATGAAGAACATGAAATAATGAGTAAAAAAGGTCAAATAATTGTAATTTTTGACCATCACGAAGCCCCGCATACAAGTACAAGTGCTAATGTAATTACAGTTAATAATCAACTTTCAAATGATTATAGTAATAAATCATTTAGTGGTGCTGGAATAGTATATCGTTTTTGCCAAGCCTATGATAATGAAACTGGAAACAATTTTGCAGATGATTTTTTAGATTTAGTCGCACTTGGAAATTTATCTGATATGATGGATTATCGCAATCTTGAAACGAGATATATTATTCATAAAGGTTTACAAAATATTCATAATTCATTTTTTTATTATATGGTTGAAAAAAATAGTTTTTCTATTGATAAAAAAGGTGGGGTAAATTATAATTCAATAGCTTGGTATGTAACACCTTTTATTAATGCTATTGTACGATCAGGTACACAAGAAGAAAAACAACTAATCTTTGAATCAATGCTTACTACAAAAGCATTTGAAAAGATTAAATCAGAAAAACGCGGACATAAAGGCGAATTGGTTCCAAGAGTAGAAGAAGCAGTGCGGGTTGCTGCTAATGTAAAAGCTAGACAGACTAGATTATCAGACGCTTCTATGCAACTTTTGGAAAATAAAATTGAAGATGAGCATTTATTAGATAATAGTATTATTATTTGTTTATGTGAACCGGGAGAAGTAGAAAAAAATCTCGCAGGGTTGGCAGCAAATAAAATTCAAGCAAAATATCAAAGACCATGCTTAGTTCTCACTAAAACAAAAGTGCCCGATGCTGATAAATATGTTTATATGGGAAGCGCCCGCAATTATAGCAAATCACAGGTGCAGGATATGCGGGAAATTTGTGAAAAAACAGGATGTGTAGATTTTGCAACTGGACATGCTGGTGCTTTCGGAATATCAATTCCAGAGGAGCAGTTAGATAAATTTATAGCTGTTACTAATAGAATTTACGCGAACGTCCCGCAAGAACCTATTTATTGGGTTGATTTTATTTGGCACACTAACGAAGATTTTTCTCATTATTTATATGACTTAAATAAAATGAATGATTATTGGGGACAAGAAATTCCTGAGGCAGCTGTAGTAGTAGCACATATTCCGTTAGAATCACAAGAAGTACAACTAATGTCACCTGATAAAAAGCCAACGATTAAAGTAATTCTAAATAATGGAGTTAATTTAATTAAATTTAATTCTTCACAAGAGGAGTATGAAAAATGGACTAAACCAAATCAAGTTCTTACAATAGTAGGTACGCCAAATATAAATGAATGGAATGATTTTGTAACTCCACAAATTTTGATAGATGATTATGAATTAAGAGAAGAATGGATATTTTAATGTTAGAAAAACAAGATGTCTCAAATGAAGATATTGCACAATGGTATGAAGAGTCTATGCGGTTTAGAGCTATGATGTATGCTTTTCTTAATTTCTCTATTAGCTATGATATTTTTATTAAATACTATACTACGAGTGACTTTTTTAAAAATTTATGTGATATAACATTTAATACAACATATCCTAGATATTTTAAAACATTAAAAGAAATGATAGAGGAATAAATATATGGGCATGAATATAGGATATATGACTAGTGATAGAACGGTTAAAGGAGATGAATTATATACCCCTAGTTATGCTGTAGAAGCAATTCTACCTTATATCCCTGATGATACAAAAACAATTTGGTGTCCTTTTGATACAGAAGATAGCCAATATGTTAAAATATTGTCAAAAAAATATGATGTAATAAATACACATATAGAATATGATCAAAATTTTTTTGAAATACCTTACCCACCTTGTGATTGTATAATTAGTAATCCGCCTTTTAGTAAGAAAGAAGAAATATTAAAATATTTATTTAAACTAGATATTCCTTTTGCTATTATGTGGCCATTACCAAGTATACAGCTTCAAAAAAGTTTTAATTTAATTAAACAGTGTGAATTACTTATTTTTAATAAAAGAATAAGATTTCATCATAATTTAGATTTATCAGATAAACCAAAATCACCTGCTTTTGCTTCTATTTATTTATGTAAAAATTTTTTATCAGATAAACTTATATTTGCTGAATTGCTATAAAGAGTAAATTGACAATTGCTCTTTTCTATAGTATAATATTCTTATAAGAAAACTAGAAAAGTATCAAGGATTAAGCTATGGTAATTATCTTTGATATAGACACTTATGAGAGAGGAAGGTGATGTTAATGGTAATGAGTAATGGACGTTTTGAAATGCATTCACATACTCATTATTCTTAACTCTAATTTAAGATTACTTGATTGTATTAATACACCAGAAAAATTGATTGAATCTGCTTATGATATGGGACTAGCAGGTATCACTATTACCGATCATGAATCATTAGGAGCAAGTGTAATAATAGATAGGTTACAAAAAAAATATAAAGATAAAAATCCTAATTTTAAAATAGCGCACGGTAATGAAATTTATTTAGTTAATGAACGGAAAAATGGACAAAAATATTTTCATTTTATTTTAATTGCAAAAGATGAACTTGGTTTTAAAATGTTAAAAGAATTGTCCTCTATAGCTTGGATTAATTCATATTTTGACCGAGGAATGGAGAGAGTCCCACTACTAAAATCTGAACTTGCTGAAGTTATCCAAAAATATGGAGAAGGGCATTTAATAGGCTCTTCCGCATGCTTAGGTTCAGAAGTGGATTATTATATTCTTGAAATGGATAAAGCAGATAAAGTACAAAATATTCAGGGTAAGATTGAAGCAAATGAACAATTAATTGCACATCTTAATTTTTGTAAAGAAATGTTTGGTGATGATTTTTATTTAGAAGTACAACCAGCACAAAGTAAAGAACAATTGATTGTTAATAATAAAATGCGAGCGGTCGCAAATTATTGTAATAGTAAGATTGTTATAACGACTGATGCACATTATCTGACTGCCGCGGATAGACCTATTCATAAGGCTTATCTTAATTCAAAGTTAGGAGAAAGAGAAGTTGATGAATTTTATAGTTATGCTTATCTTCAAACAGAAGAAGAAGTAATTAAAAATTTAAAAAATACAGATTTAGATTATGAAGAATTAAAAAATAATACTTTAGAAGTTTATAGTAAGATTGGAGATTTTAGCATTGCCCGCAAACAGCACTGCCCGCAAGTAGATGTACCAGATTACCCAAGAGTCAAGAAAGATATTGGTTATTCTGTTCTTAACTCACTTTTGGATAGCAACAATCCGCAAGAAAGATATTGGGTAAATTATTGTTTAAATAAATTGCGGGAACTTGATTTATATAATGATAAATATTTAAGTAGGCTTGAAGAAGAAGCAGATATTCAAAAATTTATTGGTGAAAAGTTAGGAACCTGTATTTTTAGTTATCCAATTTTCTTACAAAAATATATTGATTTAATTTGGGAATGCGGGAGCACTGTTGGAGCTGGAAGAGGTAGCGCTTGTTCGGGATTAAATCATTATCTGCTGGGTATTACTCAATTAGACCCGCTGAAGAATGCTCTTCCTTACTGGAGGTTTTTAAATAAATCTCGAACAGAATTGCCAGATATTGATATTGATATCTGCCCCAGCAAAAGAGAAGAAATTTTCGCCAGGATTAGAGAAGAACGTGGAAAATTAGGTTGTATTCAAGTTTGTACGTATGGTACAGAATCAACCAAGTCAGCAATTGTAACAGCTTGTAGAGGGTATAGTGCAGCGGAGTTTCCGCACGGTATTGATAATGATATTGCTCAATATATGTCATCTTTAATTCCTGTAGAAAGAGGTTTTTTATGGCCAATTTCTGATGTTATTAATGGGAATAAAGAAAAAGATAGAAAACCTGTTAAAGCATTTATTCAAGAAGTAAATAAATATCCTGGACTATTAGAAATTATTGAAAAGATTGAAGGGTTAATTTCACGTAGAGGTATCCATGCATCTGGAGTAGTTTTTTATGATGATGATCCATATGAATCTTCGTGTTTCATGAAGGCCCGCAATGGAGCGATCACAACGCAGTTTTCTCTTCATGACGAAGAGGAAGTTGGATCAGTTAAATATGACTTTTTGGTGACAGAGATTCAGGACGTGATTACCCAGTGCCTCCAAATTCTTCAAGAACATGAAGAAGTAGAAGCAAATTTAAGTCTGCGACAGCTTTATAATAAATATTTACATCCAGATGTATTGCCAATTAATGATGAAAAATTGTGGGAAGCTGCAGTTTCAGGTAATATTCTAAAGTTCTTTCAATTTGATAGTATGGTAGGTGCACAAACTATCAAAACTTTAAAGCCACATAGCCCTAAAGAAATGGCAACTTGTAATTCTGTTATGCGGTTAATGGCTCAAGAAAAAGGTGGCGAAACACCGACAGACAGATATCAAAGATTAAAAAATAATTTGTTTTTATGGTATGATGAAATGAATCGTTGGGGTTTAACTAAAGCAGAACAGCATGTGTTAGAGAAATATTGTAAAGATAGTTATGGTACGCCCGCGCAGCAAGAAGATATGATGATGATCTTAATGGATCCAGATATCTGCGGATTTAGCTTAGAGGATGCAAATTGGGCTAGGAAAGTCTGTGCAAAGAAAAGAA
The DNA here is from genome assembly GCA_947627805.1 of uncultured Bacilli bacterium. Classification (GTDB taxonomy): domain Bacteria; phylum Bacillota_I; class Bacilli_A; order RF39; family UBA660; genus SIG200. The sequence continues at coordinate 42,680 of CANQXB010000001.1, read as the reverse complement.
TGGAGGAAATCCCGCAGCTTCAGAAAAAAGTATTAGAATCAGCTAAGTCTACTGCTTTAGGAGAATATGTTTGGGAAGTGTTGATTAAGATCCAACTAGGATATTCATTCTCTCTGATCCATTCCTTGGCATACTCATATGTGGGGCTGCAGACTGTTTATCTAGCTACATATTATAATCCTATTTATTGGAATACTGCATGTTTACGAGTAGATAGCGGACTAGATGAAGATGCAAGTACAAACTATGATAAAATTGCTACAGCTGTAGGTAATATGATGAACCATGGTATTCATATATCTTTAATTGATATAAATAAATCATTATATATGTTTGAACCAGACGTAGAAAATAATCAAATACTTTTTGGAATGAAAGGACTTAATGGAGTTGGTGGAGAGATTATCCAAGAGATTATAGATAATCGTCCATATAAAGGATTAGAGGATGTTTTAGAAAAAACTTCTGCAAATAAAACTGTTATAGTATCTTTGATTAAAGCTGGAGCTTTTGATCAATTTAAAAATCGTATAGAAGTAATGCAAGATTATATGAACATATGCAGCGAACCTAAAAAACGTGTAACTATGCAAAATTTTAACGGTTTAAATCAAAGAAATTTATTGCCAGAAGAGTTAGATTTTCAAAAAAGAGTATTTGTTTTTAATAAAGCATTAAAAAATGTATTAAAAAATGGTAAATATATTATTAAAGATAATTATTATGATTTTTATGAACAATTTTTTGATATTGATTTATTAGAACCTTTTAATAATGATTTAGCAATAGATAAAGAAATATGGAAAAAGAAATGCTACGATAAAGCTATGGCTCCCGCAAAAGAATATATAACAAAACATAAAATTGAATTATTAGAACAATTAAATGATGCATTATTCCAAGAGCAATGGAAAAAATATGCTGAAGGCTCATTATCAAAATGGGAAATGGATAGTTTAGGTTGTTATTATCATGATCATGAATTGCGGGAAGCACGTCTAGAATTAGAACATGTGCGGGAATATAAAGATTTACCAGAATATCCGCCTGTAGAATATACTTTTAAAAGAAGTGGTATTGAAATTCCTATTTTTGAAACTTGCCGCATAGCGGGAACTGTAGTAGCAAAAGATGATATAAAATCAACCATATCTATTTTAACACCAAATAGTGGAGTTGTTTTTGTTAAATTTAATAGAGATTATTATGCAAAATATAATCGCCGCATAAGTGAAGTGATGCCAGATGGTACAAAAAAAGTGCGGGAAGCAAGTTGGTTCTCAAAAGGTACTTTAGTAGTTGTAAATGGATACAGAAGAGGAGATATGTTTATAGCAAAAGCATATAGCAAGACTCCTTCGCATCAATTATATAAAATTACAGAAATTCATAGTGATGGTAGCTTTGATATGACTAATAAGAGATGGGATGAAACTAATGGGTAAAACTTTAATACTTTTATGCGGAAAGAGCGCAGCTGGTAAAGACACGGTTGCAATGAAACTTAACCGAGTGCTACAAGCTAAAAGTTATCCTTGCCATATTATGATTAGTGATACTACTAGACCAAAACGCAAAGGAGAAAATAATGGTGTTCATTATCACTATCTTTCTTCTGAACAATTTTTAAAGAGGGCCGCAGAAGGAAAATATTTAGAATATACAGATTTTAATGGTTGGTACTATGGAACGTCCGCAGATGAAATTGCAGATGGATTTAATATTGCAATTTTTGATCCAGCGGGCGTCCGCAATATTATTAACAGTACATTATTTGACGCTGTTCTACCTGTACTTTTGGAAACTAATACAAAAGAAAGACTTATACGTAGCCATGATAGAGAAGGTAAATGGTCATTTGAATTTTTTAGACGGCTAGCTGTTGATTATAAAGATTTTGCTGGATTTAAAAGATGGCTACATAGAAATTCTATTATTGAACCTCTTATTATTCATAATACAGGAGGAGAACAAGCTAGTATAAAAGCAGTAAATTCTATTCTACGTCGTTTGCAGCTAATGGGCAAGATACAATAATCTTAGTTTTAGTTTTTTCATATAAATAAAATAGTCGGATTTTTTAAGGAGTATGCATATGATTCAAGTAATGAAACGTGATGAATCATTAGTGCCTTACGACTTGGAACGTATTTCTGTCGCTATAGCAGGTGCTTTTGAAGAATTAGAAAGGGAATTTGAAGATACTGAAATTTTAACAGAAATTGATCAACTAATTCAAAATTGGCCTAATCCTATTATTTCTGTAGAAGAAATCCAAGATTTGGTTGAAACTGCATTAATGGTGTGGGGATATTATGATGAAGCTAAGGCTTATATTAGATATAGATATAAAAGAGAATTAGCGAGGCAACATCGTAATGAAGCAGAAATCCTAGAGATGATTCAAGGTAATAATGAATATTGGCGTACAGAAAATAGTAATAAAGATGCTCGTTTAGCTGTAACTCAACGAGATTATATTGCGGGTATTGTAGATACAGATCTTGCCCGCACTTTTATTTTTCCAAGAGAGGCTGTAGCAGCTCACGATGCAGGAGAAATTCATATTCATGATATGGACTTTTCCGCAGAAAGGACTTATACAAATTGTTGCTTAGTTAATCTTGAAGATATGTTACAAAATGGCACGGTTATTAATGGTGTTATGATTGAAAAACCGCATCGTCTTATTACAGCTGCCACTATTGCCTCACAAATTATTGCGGCAGTAAGTGGTGCACAATATGGTGGTTTAACTATTACTTTAACTCATTTAGCGCCTTTTGTGCGAGATTCTTATGAACGTTATCTTGAAAAATATATGGAAGAGGACTTAACTCCTAAACAAGTTGAAGTTTTGGCTATGAAAGATACTCGCAAAGAAGTACAAGATGCTATCCAAACTTTAAACTATCAGATTAATTCTTTCTGTGTGGCACGCGCACAAACTCCTTTTGTTAGTATTTGTATGTATTTAGGAGAAACTGAAGAATATAAAGAAGAAGTTGCAATGTTAATTGAAGAAACGTTGCGGCAACGTATTCAAGGTATGAAAAATGAAGCTGGACAATATGTTACAGTAGCATTTCCTAAATTACTTTACGTTCTTGAAGAGGATAATATTACAGAAGATGCTCCTTATTGGTATCTTACAGAACTCGCCGCAGAATGTACTGCAAAAAGGATGGTACCTGATTACATCTCTGAAAAAGTTATGAAAGAACAAAAAATTAATCCTGCAGGAACTGGGGATTGCTATCCGTGTATGGGATGTAGAAGCTTTTTAACAGATACCTACCTAAATCAGGAAGGTAAACCAGAATTTTATGGTAGAGGCAATATAGGTGTTACCACTGTAAATTTAATTGATACAGCATTAACCGCAAAGGCAATGATAGATGATATATATTGGAGACAAGATGGCGCTCCAACAAATGAAGAAGAATTAGAAAAATTATTTTTTGATATTCTCAAAAGAAGATTAGAACTTTGTCATGATGTTCAAAGAGTTCGTTGGGAAAGATTACAAGATACACCCGCGGAAGTTAATCCTATTCTTTGGCAATATGGAGCATTGTCAAGATTAGAAGCTGATGAGCCTGTTGGAAAAGTTATCGCAGAAAAACATTTTACTTCTAGCCTAGGGTATGTTGGTTTATATGAAACCGCTCTGGTAATTACAGGTGAAAGTCATACGCAGCCTAAAGGCCGGGATTTTGCTTTACGAGTATTGCAATTTATGAATGATAAATGTATAGAATGGCGTAAGCAAGAACCTGTAGATTATAGCGTATATGGCACACCTATTGAAACTACAACTTATAAATTTGCCCGCAAATTACAAGAAAAGTTTGGTATTATCCCAGGCATCACAGATAGAGATTATGTAACTAATAGTTATCATGTGTGGGTAGAAGAACCTATCACTCCTTGGGATAAAATTAAAAAAGAAGCTGAATTTCAAAAACTAAGTCCAGGAGGATGTATTAGTTATATTGAAACAACTAATCTTCAAAATAATCTCGAAGTAATTTTAGCATTGCTTAAGTTTATGTATGATAAGATTATGTACTGTGAGTTTAACACAAAACTAGATAATTGCATGGATTGCGGCTTTGAGGGAGAAATTATCCTTCATGAAGATGAAAATGGTAAACACTATTTTGAATGTCCACAATGTGGCAATCGTAATTTTGAAAGAATGAATGTTGCTCGACGAGTATGTGGCTACATCAGTACAAGCGCTTTTAATGAAGGACGTGCTGATGAAATGTACCACAGATTTATTCATGTGACCGACCATAACGAAGAGGATTATTAATGCCTAGATTAATAGATGAAACAGGGCATAGATATGGTAAATGGACAGTATTAAAACGAGATAATACTAAACAGCGTGGATACTGGATTTGTCAATGTGATTGTGGTACTATAAAAAGTATTTATGGATCAGAACTAAGGAAAGGGCGCACCAAAAGCTGTGGGTGCGCTCAAAAAATAGATGATATAGGGAAACGATTCGGTAAATTAATGGTTTTAAAAAAAGATGAAAATAATAGCCAAAAATATATTTGTCAATGTAATTGTGGAAAAATTTTATCTGTCTATAAAAATCATTTAAGAACTGGAAAAACAAAAAGTTGTGGTAGCTCACAATGTAAGGAAACAAAATTAAGAAATAATTTATCTGGTCAAAAATTTGGATTATTAACAGTCATCGAACCTTCTCAAACACAAACATGGAATGATCGTGTTACAAATGGGGTGAAATATACTTGTAAATGCGAATGTGGCACAATTAAAGATATATATGGCAATCATTTGATTGCAAATGACACTATTAGTTGTGGTTGTATTTCCTTTTCTAAAGGAGAAGAAAAAATTAAAACATTATTAAATCAAGCAAATATTCCTTATATTCAAGAATATGCTCCTAAATTATTTTACAATAATTCTAAAAGATCTTTACGTTTTGACTTTTACGTTAATAACAAATATATCATTGAATTTGACGGACGACAACATTACAAAAGTAATACTTGGGCAAGAACTCCTATGGATTTACAAAAAATTAAAAATAAAGACCAATTTAAGAATCAATATTGTTTTGATAACAATATTCCAATTATTAGAATTCCTTATTGGCATTATAATAATTTAATAATAGAAGATTTACTGTTAGAAACTAGCACTTTTATTATAGGAGGTGATGCTAATGAGGTATGCCACGATCAGACCGCTTGATATATCTAATGGAGAAGGAATAGGTGTTGCGTTGTTTGTTCAAGGCTGCTCTTAGCTCAATTCATTGTAAAGGATGTTTTCAGCCAGAGACTTGGAGTTTTGATGCTGGTGAAAAATTTATCCAAGAGACAAAAGAAACTCTTTTTCAATATTTAAATAACCCTGTAATAACTAGACTCAGCATTCTTGGCGGAGAACCACTTGAAGAATGCAATTGGAAAGATTTAAACCAATTATTGCGAGAAGTACGTTTAATATTTCCTCATATAAAAATTTGGTTATATACAGGATATGAATATGAATTTTTAACCAATATAAATAATAGACAATTAAAAGAAATATTAGAAAAAGTTGATGTATTAGTAGCGGGTCCTTTTATAGAAGATGAAAAAGATTTAGGGCTGAGATGGTGTGGTTCCCGCAATCAACAAGTAATTAGATTTGACAAGACAAAAAAATAATGTTATACTATATAATATAGTAAATAAAAAAAGAATAAAGGAGTAAAATGGCTGATATTGCACTAGGGAATGCATATGATTTAAATAAAAACTTGTTAAAACAAATGGATAAGCCAAGTAAAAAAAGTGTTAAATTACAATTAGCTAGTGTAGGTGCATGGTTATCCTATAATTATAAGAAAAACGATTATTTCTTGTTATATTGTCGTGAAATACATGACTTTATTATTTTTTATTTCCAAGATCAAGACTATGATAAATTTATCAAAGAATTAAGAGAATGTCTTGAAACAAGAGGGGTTATTTTGAGTATTGATTATTCTCATAATAATCATTATTATGAATGTTGGGTACAAAGTTATGATGATGAAGAACCTCGCATGTATACTTTATTTAATTGTACAGATTGGGTCGTAAAAATATGATAATTATAATTAGAGCTTTTCCTACTTCTAAACTGACTTTAACTGTATTAGAAGAATCTACTAATACAGAAATGTATTCTAATCAATTTTGGTATTCAGAATTAATACCAACTATTGATATTATATTAGAAAAATTTAAAGGACAAATCAGCGAGATTATGTTATGCGGCCCTGAAGATTACACGGGTGAAATTGGTATGAAGATGAGTAATCATATTTTATCTACAGATATACAAATTAATTATGTCTCGTTTTAGAGAAAAGGTGTTATAATGTTACAATTTTTAATTAGTTCAACAAATGAAGTCCGTGTAGAAACAATACAAGATGTTGAGGCTTTACATAAAGAGTTGCAAGATGAAGCTGATAATATGGGGTGTCTACTAAATAATTTTAGCTGGACTCAAAAAGAAAATAAAAAAACTGATGAAATTTATTACCAAGTAAAATATAAATTTATCTTTAATAGTTTGCGCGATCCTGATTTTGCTCTTGATTCTATCACCTATAAACAAAAACAACAGATTGATTTTGGTGAATAAATGAGCAATATTTCAGAGACTATTATAATTAAATATCTCCCAGGAGCACATAAATTAGAACAAATAAAAAAGGGAGATTGGATTGATCTTTATACTTATGAAGAGGTAATCTTAAAGCCTTGGGAATTTTGTCTTGTAAATTTAGGTATTGCTATGGAACTTCCACAAGGATATGAAGCATTAATTGTTCCCCGCAGTTCTACTTTTATGAAATATAATATTATTCAAACTAACCATATTGGAGTAATAGATGAGAGTTATTGCGGGAATGATGATATTTGGAAAATGCCAGTATTAAACTTAAATCAAGATAAGTCTTTTATTTGTATTCCAAAAGATACAAGATTATGTCAATTCCGCATTATTCAACATCAACCTCCTATTCATCTATTGAAAGTTGAAGAATTAAATAGCTCTAATCGTGGAGGATTTGGGAGTACTGGAGTATGACAGAGATAGAGACAGATTCAGGCTTTGAATGTCAGAAATGCGGGAAGAAGCACAAGTCCGCGGTTTGGGTAAATCAAAATGGTTCGGTTATTGCGTTATGTTTAGATTGTTATGAAAGGAGAGTTCAACAAGATGAAGATATTGGCGTTAGATCAAAGTCTTAACACATCTGGTTGGGCTATTTTTGATAACAATTCATTGATAAAATTTGGTCATTTTAAAATTCATAGCGCGGAATCTATTGAGAACCGTCTAGGTACTTTGTGGGAAAAAATATATAAATTATATAAAGATTATCAATTTGAATATATATATTTTGAAGATATTCAATATCAAAATAATAAAGACACTTATAAAAAATTAGCTTATGTACAAGCAACAATTTTATTATGGTGTTTTTTTAATGAGACAAAATATTTAATTCTCTCACCATCTCATTGGCGAAAAATTATTACAGATAATTTTAATATTAAATTTGGACGTTCAAGGACTGAACAAAAAAATAAAAGTTGTGATTTTGTAAAAAATAAATTTAATATTGACATTACTGAAGATGAAGCAGATGCTATTGCTATTGGAATAGCTGGTAATATTGAAATGAAACAAACACCTGTTAATTTTTAAAAGGTGATTTAATTGGATAATTTAGAGACAAAAAATATTGTAGAAGCTACAATGAATACGCAGAAACTCGCGGAAGCAGCTTGGAAAGTATGGAAAGCCGCATATGATAGTGGTTATACAATGACAGAAGCAATTCCTTTTTTAACAATGTTACAAGAAAAGATAAAGGGGTATAATTATTATGCAACCACAGAGAGATATAGTAGATATAATCCAAGATATACAGAGCATTGATAAAAGCATGTCTAACTTAGAACGTAGACTTACATCATTAAAAGAGCAACTATTATCTTTTAAAGTACAATTAATTAATCTTCAAGATGAGCTTAATAATTTAATAGATGATGGCCGCTAAAATGATGAATCCATGAATCCAGGAATATGGCTTCGGCTGCCGCACACGCGTAAAATAAAAAAATGGGGTTAGTCAATTAAGACTAACCCCTTATTTTTTGCTTAAATTTTTTGAGCATATTCTGTTCCACCAGTTGTTCGTATTGCAATATAACGGTATTGACCACTGGTAGCACCAATATATCTGCCCCAAACATATCCATCTGCAACAGTAGAATATCCGTCAAGGTTTACTGTACCACCATTATTATAATAAGTAGCAACTTGCGCAGATGTAGTAGGCGCAGTACGCACATTTAATGTATCAACAATTACTTGATAACGTCCCGCGGGAACACTGGTAGATACACCATTATTGCCGCCAGACCCAGTTGTACCATTTAAAACAGCATAATCAGAACCGTTAATTTCTTTAATGGCAATATAACGGTATTGACCAGAACTTGCTCCTACGTATCTACCCCAAATATAACCATTCGCGGTTGTTGACCATCCGTCTAAGATAACGCTCTCTCCTGCACTATAACTTGCCACAGATTGTGCAGATGTTGAAGGTGCGGTCCGCACATTTAGGCTATCTACTATAATACGATATGTACCAGCTGTAATTCCATTTGAAGAAGGAGAACCAGTATTAGCAGAACCGCCACCAAGCAAACGATTAACTTCTGTTTGAACCGCGTTATAATCATATCCAGCAGCAATAAGACGTTGCTTACGTTCATCACCATTACCAAATTCACCATTAATAACACGTTGTGCGACTTCAGTTAAACTTAATCCAGTAGGATCAGTAAAACCTCCATTGCTATTGGAAGAATCGCCAGAAACTGCTCCTCCAGTTAATTGTGCCTTTAAATTATTCCACGCATCTTGACGATTAGCATAATAATAAGGACATAATTTGCGGGAAGCATCATAATGTCGCACAATATTATTCGCAGGAATACCAAATCTATTCATTAAATACTGCACTAAGAAAGTTGCACGATCAATTTCTGCCGCTGTATAAGGATTATCACCATTCATGCATACTTCAATTCCAATAGAATTGGAATTAGTAATACCATATACTCCATAGCCATCGCCGCAGTGCCAAGTATAATATCCAGAACTAGGATCATTATATTCGTAAATATCTGCATCATCAACAAAGTAATCCGCGGAAGCCTGTCTATCTCCGCCAGAAAAATAAATACAGTTATTACGAGCACAACCCGGTGCAGAGCTACCCGCACCGGTATAGTGCATTACAATATATTTAATACTTGTATTACCTCGATAACTGCGGTTAAATGAGCCATGATATTTTTTAATTTCATAGCTAGCCAAGTTGTTCACCTTCTGTCTCTGCTGTGTTATCCTGAGAACAATCACGAGTATCTACTAAATCACTGTTGATAGAAAGGTCAATATCAACAGGAACGTCGCAAGACATTGCAGTTGTTTCTTCAGCCATAGTTAACCAGCATTTTCTTCTTTTGCTTCTTTAGGAGCAGTAAGCGCTTCAATGAAACCTTTAAATGCTTCATATAAACCACTAGAGGCAAGACCACTAATTGCACCAGTAACTACAATAAGTAAATCAACACCACCACTGTTCCAAATATTAAGAATAATACCTAAAGCACAAACAATTAAAGGAATCCAATTATTGACTTTTTCATTAGGAATAATATTTTTAATTACATAGCCAACACATAAACAAGCAAGCACAATAATTGGAGAAATAAAGTCATTAATAGGAATCATTTCTAACCCCATTAGTTACCTCCTTTGAATTTTAATTCTGAGTTATATTCAGGTAAGCCAGGAGTAATAATATCACTTGTATCTATACGAGGATAATATGCTAATCCATGATATGCAAACCATATATACATTTGTTCTTCTAAACGTTTAACCCTATCATCATATTTTTCATATTCAGCTAAGAAATCATTCCATTCTTGGATTAACTCTTCTTGCTGTTGTTTTAATTTTTCTGCTTCTTGTTTAACATCTTCTAATTCTTGTGTTAATTGTTGTTGTAAATCAAATATAACATCAAAAACTTTTTGCGCTTCTTCCCACAAATCTCTAGTATCTGATATAGTTTGATTTACATCTAATAAGGCTTGTTCAAATAAAGAAAAATCTTCATCGTCCATCTGATTTTCTGAACCGTTCAAATCAGATAAAACATTTATATTAAAATGAACTGTTTCATCTTTACTGACCGCATCCAAAAGCACAATAGAAGCTTCAACAGTGCCTTCGTGTTTCATATTGCGGGGCCACCCTATTGACCAAATACAATGCGGAGTCCCGCATTTCATAGATACCTCTTCTTCTTCTTGTTGCTCTTGGAACATATCAAATCCACAGACATTATCAAAATCCTGATGGCGCCAGTTAAGATAAACTTTTGTTTCAGGAGTAAATCTTGCCGCAGCTTCTTGTGCAAAAACTACAACTAGTTTATTACCACCTGCCTCACCAGCACCCGCGATAATTGGATCAGATATATCTTGGTCTAAAGATTTTAAAACAATTACATTAGGACGAAGAGAGTCTATACCATAGTTATCTATCATAAACCTCTCCTTCCTATTTATTTATTCTGTAGAAACTAATCTAGCTCTAAACTTAGTAATTGGTTGATTATCAGCATCTCCTGCAAAGTCATCTGCGGAGCCACCTGTATCAGTTAAATCAACCATTAGTGGTAGCCAATTTTCATTGAGGTCAGCACATTGATATTCAATTCCTAGCCATCCAGTTTCCGCGGGATTCTGGGTTTCATAGTATGCTCTTACATCTAAAATTGGAGAACCGTCACCCGCAGTACCAAATTCTAGATCATTAATATTATATCCTCTAACAGGTACAAGCCAACCGCCAGCTTGAGTTCTAACTTGATACCAACCAGGCATTTGAATAGCAAGCCATCTAATTGGATTAAGAGCATCGCCTGCGTAATCATCAGAAGAACCACCAGTGTCATGCCAATCTTGCATTTCTGGTAACCAATATTGCCCATTTGGATCTGTAGAAGCTCTATAAGTTAGATAAGGAGTAGGAATAGATGGTTGCACAACATTAGGAGCACTAACATCACTACCTACATAATGTAAGATTCCATCCCAAGGATAGTTATAATAAGCAGCAATATGACTTTCCCAACCTGTTTGATCTCCTTCAGCACCAAAGATGCCGCCAGTTTCAGAAATTGAAAATTCCATTAACTCATCTGGTACCTGTTGCTTACACATTGCAACATGGTTATTTTCATTAAGATACATGTCACCAGGACTAGCGATAAAAGAAGTGCCAGGATACCAAACAAAGTTACCGGTACCGCACATACAAGAACGCATATTACCTGTATAAGTAGCACCGCCACAATTTACTCCTGCGGCTTCCCAGGCACTAATACAACCTGAAGAACAATCGCGGTCACCTAGTGCAACTTGATATTGCTGTCCATTAACAGTAATAGTTTCTGTACGCCCGTTACCCCAACGATTACCTTGGGTGTATCCATGTGAGCTATGAGTTACTAGATGTTCCATGATTCCTGCAACATTTTGACCTGTACTAGCCATCATTGCTCCTTTCATTATCAATGTTTTCTAAGGTAATATCTGATATTGGATGACTAAGATTAACTCTTGGTAATTGTCTTACTTCTTGCATTAATTCATTAATAAAGCTATTGCCACCTTGAGTCTTATAATACATATATCGTCTTTCCATAGATTGTAAGTTTATATCATCTATAGCTTTTATTTCATAACAGAATTTATGATGTGCATCAATTAAATAAGAACGAGTATTTTCTTGTTGACGTTCTTCTATAAAAGATAAACGTTCATTTGTTTGCTGCGATTGAGCATCTATTGTATCAAAACGTTTATTAATTTCTTCAAAATTTTTATCTATTTTTTCAAAATAATGGTCAATATCTTCTGTTTTTTCTTGCTCTTCATTTTTTTTAGTAACTTTTATTTTTATTTTTTGCCACAACCAATCAATAGTTTCAAATATAAATTTAGAAGCTACAATAATCATAACAATAAAAATAATAATACCCTCTAAGGAGTATTGACTCAGTAAATTTACAAGATTATCCAAGAAAATACTCCTTTCGATAAAAAAATATTTATTAAAGATATTAAGTTAATCCCCATTGACTAGTATCTATAGGAAATTGATATATTGCAATTTCTTGTACATTACTACGTGCTGATTGAATATATACTTGTACTGTACCATTGGTATTAATATATACTATAAATTTACCTAAATAATGTGCTCTTTGTGCCTCTGGGGCATGCATTTCTTGTATTTCACAAAAATCATATAACGTTCGTTTAGAAGTAGGACGCCATCCTGTTGGTAAAGTGAGTAATGTCCAAGTCCCTGCTGTTATAGTTGTACCAGAAGCAAGACCAAAACGAACACCTATTTTAAGAATATTAAGTGCTTTACATCCGCACACATAAGCACGTTGTTCACCATTGGGACTTGTTAACACTTTAAGTTTAGTACCACCAAATGAACTAGTAGTATTATAAGTAACATTTACAGTTTCCCATTTTATTGGTCCAAAAGTAGGAGCAGAAGTCGCGACAGTACGATGTAATATACCTACACCAGATGCGCTAGTTGTTTTAAGAGCTCCAGTTCCACTACCAAGCACAACTTGATTACTTGTTAAACTTGTCGTACCTGTACCACCATAAGAAACGCCTAGTGTGCCAAAGCTAGGAGCACTTGTTGTTCCTGTGCGATATAATGCACCAGTTCCTGATGCTGACGTAGTTTTTAAAGCAGAAGTTCCATTACCTAGGACTACTTGATTAGAGGTAAGAGTAGTCACACCAGTACCACCGCCATTAATACTTAATGTGCTAGATAAACCGCTTGCGGTAGTGGCTGTTGTCGCAGAAGTAGCAGTTGTTGCAGTCGCCGCATTTCCACTAATGTTAGCTGCAATCATATTTGTGTAAGGATTAAGAGTAACCCCACTATCAAAATACACAGTACCGGTATATGAACCAGATGTAGTTGTACCTTTTAATAAAATAGGATAACTAGCATTAGTTGTTGTCGCATTCTGCGTTACATTAACATCAGAAGAAGAACCTCCGCCTCCAACTAAATTCTGTAACTCAGAAATACTAGTTACACCTGTACCACCTTGCGCGACTGGTAAGACGCCAAAACTTGGTGCTCCAGTTGTACTAGTACGATAAAGAGCACCTGTTCCTGTCGCACTAGTTGTTTTTAATGCGCTACTACCATTACCTAAAACTACTTGATTACTAGTCAATGACGTATTTCCTGTACCACCATAAGAAACACCTAATGTACTAGATAAACCACTAGCAGTTCCCGCGGACGTAGCATAAGAAGCAGTACCACTTAAGTTACCATTAATAGTATTTGTAGATGGAGTAATGCTAACTCCACTATAATATGCAGTAGTAGTAGTAGTAGTAGTACCTGAAGTAACTGGTCTTAAAAGAATCGGATAACTACTAGAGTTACTGCTATATGCCTGTTGTACTCTATAGTCATTATCTGTAGTACTGCCGCTACTCGTAGGTGGAGCAGCCCATTGACCATCTGCTCTTAAGAAATAAGAAGTAGAACCAGTAGAATTCATTTTGCCAATATTGCCGCCACCAAGTGCTGTCCAAGCATCATTCGCAGTTGTAGCACCTGTACCACCATATGATACACTTAAAGCACTAATTCCTGTCGGCACACCATTAGATATATAAACAGGACAGCTAGTGCTCCCAGTAGTACCAGAAGTAGCAACTGGTTTTCCACCACTAAAATAAACAGGATGGCTAGATGAACCTACATTTGCATCACTTAATTTATCTGCTTCTGTTGCTTTTGCGGCGGTAGCCGCAACATATTCAACGTAACCTTTTTCATTATCAAGATTACTTTCATCAACTACATAATACATAGCTTTTGTATCTTCTAATTGAACTGTATCTCCAAGTTGCACAGTATCAGTAGTTAAATCATACATTGCATCTAAGTCTTGAACAATAACTAATCTCTCTAAAGCTGCTTTTGGTAATCGTGCTAGAGGAACTTCTCCTACTGTCAAGGTACTAGCATCTAAACTATTAAGTGGAATAGTTATATCTCCTGCGCCATCAAAAGGAAGTTTTGATTCTTCAGCTTCTCCATTTTTAATACCAATATTACGAGGAGTTTTTAAAGTTGAAGCAGTAGTCGCATTTCCGTCTAATTCACCGTGGAATTTATTTGCATAAATATCATTCCATTTTAGTTCTTCTGTGCCTAAATCTTGAGTATCCGTTACATCTGGGTTCAAAGAACTTTTAATAGACTGTGTTTCTAAATCCGATTTAGATACTTTATCATCAATTTTATCATTCACTGCTTTTACAGCCGCGGGGGTTGCTGCTGTTACACCAGTCTCCGCGTTATCCGTACCATCAACAGCATCTGATAAATAAACATCTCCTCTAGTGTTAGAGGTAGCATCTGGCGCAACATATATAGGTTTATATGCACCTTGACCATCATTTGCTTTTTCATCCCAAACTTTAGCAACGAAATTTAATTTCATTTCTTCGTTATTGGGATCTCCTCTCACCATTAGCTACCTCCTTTTATTCTCTCACAATATCAATTATAGTCTCCGCGGGGGCATCATCTAAAAAAGTAATATTCCATTCTACTTCATTTAGTCCATCAAATTCTAATATTCCACTTGGACTATATTGATATATCACATCATTTATTCTAACTTGTGTATGCGGCGCTCTAATCTCTCTCCAAGAGTCTGGAATAACAGTAGTTGTTTTACCATCCGCGGAAACTGTAGTAACTGGTATTCCATAACCCTGTATTTTAGGTCTTTGAATGCCAATATGTACATATCTTTTCCCAGTTACTGGTTCTACAGTTACGCGGGAACCTGCCTTAAAAGGACCTTTATATTGTACTATGTCCATTGGTTGTAATCCCAACTCCAGTATCTTGGTATATTAGTATCAGAAGAAGTTACTTGCGTATCAATAGTAAAAAGCAAGCCACTTGTTGTCAGTTTCTGAATCATTTCTTGTCTTTGTGCTCCAGAATATGGAGTAAGAATAGCTCTAGCATCCCGCATATCACCGCTATCTTCTAACTTTCCTAAATAATACCATGAATGAGCATTATAATCAAAAGCATAATATTCTTTACTATCTCCAACGTCTTTGCTATAAGTGACTATTTTTCCTTTTAGTGGTAATCCGCCCCGTTCATTTTGTTCTTCAGTTAAACCATCAGGATAAGTACCATTTAGATAAGAGATAATATCATCAAATAAAGAACCTGTAATTTTATCTTCTGTTACATTAAAACCAATTAAAAGACCACTTTGATCTTTAATAGTCCCTAAATCTTGCCAATATACAGATGGGCCATAGTTAGAACCATCTGACCCTTGTATATCAGCGATCCAACTATAGCCATGCCACTTACCTTGTTCATCTAACTGTTCCGCGGTAGGTCTATGAGTAGGATCATTATAAAGAACCAATAAATGAAAGTCAGTATTTCTGACCACCATATCTTGAATATAATTAATTGGATTACCAATATTTTGGTAAGTTACATCGGTACTATATTTTACTTGAATATGCTTATCCGCAGCTATTGGAGTTTGAAGTCGTACATCATCTAGTGTTTTAAATCTAAAAGCGCCGCCTTCAAATCCAGCATTTTGCAAAGAAATAACATTACCAGTGTTAGTTATAAAATCAATAGTACCATCAGAGCCAATTTGTGCTTTTACTATAATTTTTAACTTAGCATCTAAAATTTTACCTTTTTGCCCGCCAGCAGTGGTGTCAGTGTTATGCGCATCACTTATATGATGAACTGCGATTTCACCAGTTGCTTCATCAATATAAAGATCATTAATCCAATCAAGTTGTACAGTTAATGGATCTCCATAATTAAAATTTATTTGGAAGATGCCAGTTTGTAAATTAAGATCAACATCAGTTACCCATTTAATTGCATGCACTAATTGTTCATCTCGATTGTCTTTTGTATGACGCAAATGAAGAGTACCATCTTGATCAAGTTGAATACTTTTAATCCAATCTAAAACTGTACTATAAATAGTTTCACTTCTATTATTAGTAACAGTAAACTCGCCAGTATCAGAATTTAAAGATACTGCGGAAATCCATTGTAAGAAATCTTCAACTCTATATACACCTTCTGCAATGCGGCGGTTTCCTTCAGGTAAACTATCTGGTGTTCCCGCATAAGTATAAATTATAGAACCATCATCATCTATTTCAAGACCTTTAATCCAAGAAATATCAAATTCATCTATCTGTCTTGGATTATCATTATTATATCTAAAAGTAAAATGACCACCATCTTGACCATTACCGTTAGTCAAAGAAATTAAATCAATCCAACGAATTTTCTTTTCAAAGACAACTTCATCTTCATGAGTCATCTCTAACCGCAAAGTACCATCATCATCTAAATTAACAGCCCGCACTAAATTATAATCAGCAACATAAACAGTAACAGTAGTGCCTTGTGCTGTATCATCATAATAAGAATAATCAAATACTAAAATAGCACGACCACCCGTGATATCATCTTGCTGTCCATCATATCCCGGTTTTCCAAGAGTGGTAGTAAATTTACCTGTTGAAAGATCTACAGAAGTGGTAATATTATCAATATCATAAATAATATCTTGTGCTTGCGGTACAATAACTCGCAAATTACTTAATGTATCACCTTTAACACCTTTTGGAACATTTAATCGCCATTCTTCATAAAATGGATGAGTATAGTTATCTATACGTTCAATTGTTGCTAAATCAACACGATTTCCTAAATCGTTATAAGGGCTTGCAGAATTAACTTGGTAATCAATTACTAGGTAAGGAATTTCAAAACCAACATAAAACCATGAATCTGCATCCGCATTATCTTTACGAATATTTACCCACGTATATTTAATATCATCATTAAATTGTTCACCTTGTTTACCAGGTACTAATGCATTAGTCCTGCCAAAAGCAAATTCTCCAATATCTGAGCCGTCACCATTAGTAGAAACAATATATTTACCATCTTCATCGCGGCCTGTTGGATATTTCTTCCATGTTAATTCATCAATAGCTTCTTGCGCTTTTTCTTTGACTTCATCAAGATCATCTAATTGAAAATATGGTGTACCACTGCTTGGACCAACAATTTGTCCAATATATTCAGCGCCACCCATATTATTCTGATAATCAAGACCACGACGATAAACTTTGCCATTATCTGCATCATTTTTATTAGGTGTATCTATTAAAACAAATTCACCATACCATACAGCTGTATAGTTTGCGCCACCTTTAAAAGCAGCAACCATTTGAGCGACAGATGGATAAGATGCTTTTAGAACAAAGCTAATTCCTTGATGGCCTCCGTAAAGCGAATCCATGCTGCGCCTCCTTTATCCTTCTACATCTTCGTCATATTCGTAATCAATTGTAAAGAAATTAGAATAATTGTTATCAGGAGCAACAATTCCAAGAGAAGTGATAAGAATTGCATCTAATTCATAATAACCACTTGCGGTAACTCTAATTTCTTCACCATTAATAATCATCATTAGACCAGGATGTGACCATACACCTATGCGGGCAAGCTGCCCTGTGGTAGATATAACATCTACTAAATTATTTAATGAGTAAAGAGTTACTTTCATTTTACTAATATTTACTTTACGACCAAATTCAGTAGAGCCGTCATCTTGCACACGTTGAATATTATAATCTTCTGCGGTACGTACCATCCGCAAAAGAATGTGCGTAAAACCACTATCAATAGGTCTAAATGTCATTTCAAAAATACCATAATATTCTCCTTCTTCATGCTTCCAAGAAGCTAAGATAGTTACAACATTATGGTTATCTGTTCTTGTATAAGTAGTGTTTCCATTACCTATAAAATAGTAACCGGTAGATTCTTGAAAATATATGCTATTACGTACATTTTGCCGTCCTGCCACATACTCTAGCGGAATCATAGCTTGTATCTCACCATCTAAGTTTTCATACAAAACTACTGTATAAGCATTATCTCCGCCGCCTCCACGTTCAACGGTTACATTTTTAATGAATTGATATGTTTCAACATTTAATGCATTCTTGTAAAGTTGTATATCAAAATTCATTACATAATTCATATCTTGCGGAATTTCTACTTTAAGGTAGTAATCTTGATCTTGAATAAATTGACCGCCACTAGGGCTAATTTGAACATCTTGAAAAGAGTTTTGATCAGTTGATGTACCACCTACAGTTGTAGATTTATAAGTGACTACAGGGGCAATATCTGTAACGGCACCTGTTCCAGAATATCTATACTGGCCAATAGTGAGTGCCATATTACCTCCTTCTATCTCTATTAAACTCCTAAATAATATCAAAATAATAAGGGCAGAATTGTTACATTCTGCCCTAGAAGTATCTATCCATATTAAGTTCACTAGCACTTACAGACATTGTATTACCCGCTCCAAGAGGTAAAGTAACGTTAGAAATCATAAAATCTCCATATGTATTAGTTGAAGCATCATTAAGAGTAACACGAGTATTCGGCTCAAGATAGAACGCGGGAAGTGCTATAATTGAAACAGTTTTTGCATAATTTGTGTGTAAGAATAACTGATATTTAATTTCATCATAACAAGAAAAATGATAACCACCAGTTGCGAGTGCATAAAAAATTTCTCCATGTACTTGCGTGTAAGGTTTACCTAGCCACATACACTCATTGCGGAGGTCCTCTGCGGTATCCTCATCTATGTTGATAAAATTAATATCAGGAAAAGTTGGTTCAAATAAGCAATTAATTTTTTCATTATTAATAACTACTGTGCGGCGACCTATATTGCTTACACAAAATTCACCAAGACCAGAAGTTGAAGGATCGATAAAATCTAAATAATAATCACCTTGTGTTAATGCAGTGTGTTGAGATTCTACTGATTCTTCTTCTGCCCAGAATTTTTGATTTTCTAAATCGTATATTGTAGGCCACATAGCACTAAGTTCTTCATAATAAAAATCAACATCTATCTTTTCTTGTTTAGAAACAGTAAATAAATCATCTAGCCAAGGAAAAGTTGCGCCATGTGCTTCTGTTGTATCATTTACCAGATTAGTAAAATATGTGCCTGCGTCAGTTCCAAGATCGCGGGCCAGCAAGCCCCGCAAATAAATCTCGGTACGCCAATCTTTAGTCACATATCCTTGTGAATTTTCATCTCTTGGATAATATTTAATAATATCCATGGGGATATATTCTCTATTTTCTGACCAGAACCAAAATTGTGAACTATCATTTCCCACCATATAAAAAACATTAAAATTTCCTACTTCTGGAAGTTCGCTAACATGGACAGGGAACATACATTTTACTAACCCATCTGTCGGAGATTTATAAATAATTAAATCTCTATAAGTATTACCAACACTCGGTTTATAATCAATTGCTAAATGATACCTAATGGGAAAACTAGTATTATCTTGTGTCATTTTCCGCAAACCTTGTACAACAAAATCATTCTTTATATTGTCATATTGCGGGTTTGCGGTGATATTAATCAAATTTTTATCATCAGAAAAATTAAAAGAACTTTTACCTGTAGTAATATCAACTAAGTATTCTTCAGGTCCACTTGCCGCCATTTCAACGATAGAAGCCTGTGTTGTATTTAGATAATTTTTAATTTCTCTAAAATGAAATACACCAAATTCATCATAGAAATATTCATAATTACCTAAGTATTGAACTAATTTATCTAAAATACCTGTTACTGTCTCCCCAGGAGCAGCAATAAGTTCATCGGTATAATAGAAATCGTCATAGACGTATCCTACATCATCGCCCGCAATATATTTATACCATCCTGACTGGCCAGAATGATCGTCTACTGAAACATCATAATATATACCTGAGTTAATATTACCTTGTTGTTTCATCCACAATGGATTTTCACCCATCCACCGCATAACTCTTTGGATGCGGGAAGGCACATCTTCAATAACAATATTATTTAATGGTTCGCCGCCAATATGATTAACCATTTCAGATATAATATTATATACCAATACTTTAGTTGTGGCATAACTGCCATCTTCTAATTGTGTATCTTGTTCATCTAAAATAGTGGTAGCAGAAAAAGTACCGCCTATTTCACCATTTAATCCTGCCATTTTATCTTTTAAATTTAAAGATATATTTACAGAAGTTGTCGCAGATGATGATATACTAAAATTGGTAATAAAAAATACACCTTGCGGGAACCACAAGATAGGAAAATCTGGATATTGATTTGTATAATTTTTAATACCAATTTCAATAAAGACTTTTTTATTAATAGCAAAATCCATATCTGCATCGTCAACGTCATATTCCGACCCATTAACTGTTGCAGATAAGGTGCCAGTGCGACGAACTGTAGAAGCGCCATCTTTAGAAAGGGAGCCACTTGTAAGCTCCCCTTCTATTTCTTTAATACCATTTTCATTCCAATTTAGTAATGTAATACGAACATATTGCTTCTGATTAACAAAATCATCAATTAATGCTAAAAAGTCTTGTTGCTCAGTTTGTGTATTAATATTATTTTTATAACTATTATCTAAATAGGGGTATACTCGTTTCATATTACCCCTCCTTTAATACCAGAATTGAATGACGTCTCCTAAGAAGTTAATTGCTCCCTCAACATTTACTGAAGCAACTCCTGTTCCGTCATCGTTAATAGTAAAAGGTGCCCATGTTGAATGATAATAAATCTGTGTTTTTCCATTTATATCATATACGGTATTTTCATGTGGATGCTTAATCTCTTTTGTACTCGCATAGGTACCTTCATCTTTACAAAACTCTTGTTCGGCTAGATATGGCTGTCGTTCTATAGGTTGTAATGTCATTGATTTACCTAAGAATCGTATATCTTGTACTTGGAAATTTTGCATCATATGTAATACACCAGTTGCACCAACCACGTATGTTTGTGGATTAGTAACACCTTTATAAGAAATTTCTACTACTGC
This sequence comes from uncultured Bacilli bacterium, assembly GCA_947627805.1. Lineage (GTDB taxonomy): Bacteria > Bacillota_I > Bacilli_A > RF39 > UBA660 > SIG200. Next base: position 21,462 of record CANQXB010000001.1, on the reverse strand, counting down.
ATAAGGCGTTACATCTATACAAATTCCTCGCCAGAATTGCATACGTTGCGAATAAAACTCTGTGATGTAATTATACCTAGCTCTAATAGTTTCACCTAGATATTGTCCTGGCTTAAATACATTTTGATATTGACCAACTAGTGTGCGATCTACTGATTGACCGCTAATAATACTACCTTGACTAGGTCGTTCTTTATAAACTATAATATAATTAACTGTAACTCGGTCACCTTCAATTCCATTAATTGGATCAGAAATTTGATTGAAAGATAAACCTGTTACATTCAAGTTACTAGGAACTTGATAATAGCCTCGTTCATTGACAAAAATAGTAATCCATCCCGCACTATCACTTGTTTGTAATTGGAAAGTATAACCTAGCCGCACTTGCTGTCTTTGTAATTGTGCAGAAGTAGGATTAGTTATTTCTTGTATATTATTATCACTAGTAACTAAGAATGTATGCGGGTCATTATGAAAATAAATTTGTACGTTTTTAATATATGGATCAAAGGCTTCTTTTTCTCCATATATTCCACCCGCGTTATACTTATCAACTAATTTATGATAAATCAATCCAGAAGTAATCATATTATTTCTGTCTGTTGGAAGAACTTCATATACTTGTCCAACAGTAGTAACAATGCGGAAATCTTGCTGGGCACCACCGCCACCGCCAGATTCACCACCCGCACCTAATTCATCAGATATTTTAGGAATATCTATAATTCCAAGAGCATCAAGAGTCTCAAGAGAATTACCATCCGCAATTTCATACATTGTCGCAGTAAAGTCATATAGGCGTCTATTAAGCTGAACTTTAGGAGTTAAACTAATATCTGTTACCATAACAGGAAGTAGTCCTTCTGTCATAGAACGGAATAGTTTAGGTTCTCCATCGTTTAACCACTTAATAACTTCTTCTCTAAATTCTCTTTCCCAGAACCAGTCATCTTCTGTTGTGGTTAAATATCTACCTTGTTTACTTATCCAATCTTTAGAATCATTGCGGACGACCTCAGTTATATCATTTTGTGAAACATAAACTTCATAATTATTATAATCATTACCAAAGTATTTACGTTTACTTAAGAATAGCTGATTATAGTCACCTTCCGCGGAAATCACACCTGAAATTGAAAATTGTTTATAATTTAAAATTGCATTTTCTGCGAAACGAGGATAACGACCACCAAGTGTATCAATTTTTGCACGATTTACAACTGGTTTCATACTTGAAACTTTAAAATCATATCTTAAATCTAATTGAGTATCTAATCGCGTTAAAAAAGCATCATAAAACTCTGGTAAGAATTTATTAGTATAATACACATTAGACATAGCGCCCGCGCTATTTTCTAATTGTAAAGAATATTGATACCAAATATGACTACCAATAGTATTGTCAGTAATAGTCATATCTATTGTATCATGGACTGAACCTTCATAGATAGATTCCCAATTAGTAAAGTTACTTACACTTGAAGAACGTTTTACATATAAGGTGCCATAAACCGCAACTTGATTTCTAAAATGAAAAGATGCTATGCCTTCTTCTTCATTAACAGTTACAATTAATTCTCTATCTTCAGGATCATCTTCATTAATTCCTATTGGGTGGAAGTCTGACATTTCTACATAGTCCGCAATATCAAATTTATAATCCGAAGACATTACATATTGATTTTTAGTTGTAATAGTAATCCGCATAATAAAATTGCGGGTATTGCTAACATCTACACTTTGAAGATTTAATTTATAATTGATATTATTAGGGTCAAGTAAATCTCCAGTATAGATATTGCCAGTTGTATACATTAAATTATTAGTATTTCTATCTAATATTTCTATAACATAAGACTGTAAAGTTTCTGTTTCACCTTGTCGCCCATTGCCAAAAAATACTTGTCCATTTAAAGGAATAATTCCATGTACAAAAGCTGGTGTATAATCTGGATCATTGCCAAGAAAATTGCGGAATTCTACAGTAGGCTGTAAGATAGGTCTAATTAAACAAACGGTAGACCATTCTGAGAAGTTAAGCATATTATCTTGGAGATAAGTTGTTTTAGTTTTTTCGCTACTGTAATCTCCTTCTTCAGTGCAGTCTAAGCGCAACTGTACTTTATAGAATTGATTAATGTTCCATGTTGTAGTACCCCGCAAAGCAGTCTTAGGTATTACAATGTAATACATTCCACTATCAGCATCAAAACCAACACCATCAGCACCTTGTGAAGTTGTAGCATCATAAATAAGTATACCTGTTATATCAGATAATGCATTTTCATTAGTTTTTTGATTAACTAAACTAACATGTACTTTTTTTACTAAGCTACTATTATTTAATGGAGAATAAGTAAAATAAATTGTGGCATCTGTATCATTCGGAAAAGCTCTCATAAAGGTGGAGATCTGTGGAGCATACAGAGAATTAGTTAAATAACCCGCCATAGAGAATCTCCTTTCCGAATATTAATTCTGATTACTATGTGCTGTATCTATCCAAATTTTTACATGTGAATTTTGAGGTTCTTCTGCCCCGCAATAAATAAAATCTGCGGTTGTCATATAATCTATATAATTATCAAAAAATTTTCTTAAACTATAATTTCCTTTACTCCTATTGGAATCAACTACATTATCAAAAGTTACCCCGACAGGATACGGGCCATTCATTTCACCCGTATCCTGCTTAACTGATACATCTTTTAATTGGCTAATTTGTGCCATATTTTACTCCTCACTCTGTTCATTCTCCTCTTCTACATCCTGAGGAGTATCTTTTAGACTATTTTCTAGTTCTTGAAGAGCTGTATCTTTATCTTGAATAGCCCAATCTACATATTCTGCCATAGTGGCTTCCCGCACTTGTAAAAGAATATGTTCAAGAGCATCCTCCATAAGACTGGCAGGTATTTTATTATTTACCATTAACCCACTAATATAATCTTGCAAAGTTGCTCTAAGCTGCGTTCTTAATTGTAAATCCATTATAATCTCCTTTTATCTCTTTTATACTGGGATACCAGTATATAACATTCCTGATCCCTGAGCAAGGACGCCATAAGCACCTCTTCCATCTGCGTCATAATACATGCCGGGGTTATCTATGCCGAAGCTTTGGAAGGAATATCTTTGGCCACCTATAACCTGACCCACATAATGCTTATGATTTGCTGAGGCAAAATTGCCTTTAGCAAAACCTTGGCTATTGACCCAATTTTTTACCTCTTGGTTAGTATTATCATTATATTCTATTGTTGAATAATTCTTAGCAACCCAGTTTCTTATATCTGCATTAACGTTATTAATAGTACTGTCTGTTTGAGACCATAATTCATCTATACGCGTATTAACCCATGATGCTGTTTTATTAAAAAGTTCATATAAGAAAGTTAGATGTGTTAATATACTTTGTGACGTACAAGTCTGATTAGCAATATTTGGATAACGCTGTGGATCTAAATTAGAATAAGCAGTACGTGTTTGATTTATATTAAAATGAAAATCTGGCGCAACAATTGGTTGAACAGCAAGTAAACTATACTGTCGTAAATTCGTTGTCCAATTGTTATGAGTGTCTACTCCGTATCTATTAATACCACTATCTAAACACAACCAACCAGCTACTATTCCTGGATGCGCTCGTACGTAATTAGTTGTAGGTTGTCCAACGTGATCAGAATGCATACCAGGTGGTCCTTCATTTGGGTCGTTAGCAAGAATATAATTATTTGGTACTGAAGTAATTCTACCATTAGAGCTATTTAAATCCCATATGCTAGCAGATCCCTCACTTTGAGGTATCATAGATAACTTAACACCCTGCGTTGCTTCTCCATTCGGAGGTATAGCATTAAGAATAATACCATGACTAGAACCATCACTTATAATAGAAATGCCACCGTTACTACCATTTCCACCAGTGATTTCCCACCCATAATGAGATTTTAACGTACTATTATTACTAGTTCCTTTATCTAAAGTAATTTGTGCTATGTTACCTCCACGAGAACCTAATATCATTTTTCCAGTAGTACCATTATTAGTTGTAATTTGAAAACCTGTTGTTGTGTTTTCTCCACCAGTAGTAAGAGTATAATCTTTTTCTATGCTAATTATACCATTATCTTTCCAAGTTTTATTAACTTCATCTTTTACTTCTTCTGTAAAAGTAGCTCCATAAATTTCTTGGTTATCTTTTTTAACTTCCTTGCTAACACCCTGCTCAACAACAGTTTTTAATCTACTATCAATAATAAATTCCGATGGCTCGACATCTTCTTCATTACTGTTTGAACGTCGTAAAATTAAATAGCTAGTATCATTTTTTAACGTTGCTTGACTATCATCAAGTATTAAAGCATGATTTGTTTCTGTCTTTTTTGCGGGGCTATCAGAAGAGTCATCAGTAGGCGAAGCCGCTAAAGAATATAAAGCAATAGTTTTAGCATGGATACTTAATGGCCGTTGATACTCTGTACTAAGGCTTGTCGATGTGGTTAAATATAAATGGCCATCGCCTTTATTAATATCTTTTGCATCTGTAAAAAATTTAACTAATGTATTATCTTTTACGGTTCCTACTTCAAATGAAGCACCAACATATGCATTTTGTGTAGCTTTACGTCCAAAAGCTCCTAAAAGACCAATATTAAGAGCGGTTGTTGAATCTTTTAAAGCATTAGTATAAAAACGACCTTGTGTATTAATGCCTACTTTAGCTTCTCTTCGCCAAATACCTTCAGAAGGTTTAAGACTGTCTTTTTTAATAGTAAAAGGGAGAGACTGTGTAGATTCTATAACTCTAATAGCCCAATCACTACTACTTGTTTCTGGAATTAAAAATTGATTGTTTTTATACGCTCGTATTACTTGCCAACTATCAATATTATCTTTATTACGAGAAGTAGAAGGACTATAAATAGCTTTAGTATATATATTACCATTAGAAAGATTAACAACAGCTAAACGATTATCCGTTGGATCAGTCTGAACAACATAATCTATATCAACTACAGTATTAGTATGTCTATATACAGTAAAAATTGATGAATTATTAGGATCAATTTCTACTTCAAAAGTATCGCCCTCTGTAACAACAGTATTAGCTGCATCAAAATCAATATTATCCTCTGAAGATAATAATCGTTTGCCTTTTACAGATATGTAAGGAGGATCAGCATTTAATAAAACGCCTGGTGCCCAATGAGGAATACTACGAACAGCTTCATGAGTCGTACCTACACCTGGTGCTTTAACATCTGTAATATCTACTAAACCTGCTTTGCCATAAGCTGGTCCAATTTCTATATCTTCAGCAGTTAAACCTTTAGCATTCGCAATATTATATAAACTACGAGAATCAAGTTTCCATCGTGAAACAGAAGAAATACCACCTGGAACCAATTCAATTCTACCTTCACCATATCGTGTATCTAGTTCAGGCAAACCAAAAGTAGCATTACCAGTTTCCGCATCTAAGAAAATAGAACGCTCGCCATGACTATATCCCTGTAAACCAATAGATTTATTATAAGCACCATTTTGTTTATCATCGTTCATATTATCATAGGTAATAGTTTTACCCATGACTACACCAGTAAATTTATTATCAGTGTCTTTTTCACCCGCGCCAATTTGCGGAGCTAAGATGTAATTTTCTTCATCATTAATTTCAATTCTATTTCCATCCCAAGCATTTAAGGAAGCTAATCCATAAGTGTTAAGAGACATATAAATTGGAACCCAAAATTCTGCTTCAGCATTTCCAGAAGTAGAAGAAGAAGAATATATCTTACCGTGAACCATATGATTCATAGTAAAACCATCATATACATCATTTGGTAATATATATATATTACAGCTACCATCTTCTTGTGTAGTTAACGTTATTTTAGATAATTTTTCTGTAGTATCTTTTTCTTTAATTAAGCGGAAAGCGCACGTATCAGTAGATTCCATACTTGATGTGCTAGTAGTTTTATCATCTGTTGGCTTTCTGCCACCTATAGCTTCTAATACTATAGTTTTACCTACAATAGGTTGGTTACTATTTGGCGCAGTAAGACGAATTTTAACACCTTGATTTTTATTATACATCGGATTGCGGCCATCCGCATTATAAAGTATTTGTTTTAAAGTAAATTCATTATCAATATGTACTTTATAGCTAGATGTTCTATACTTTACTATTGGAATACTATAAAAAGCATAATACGTCATTTTATCACCAGTTTGTAGAACTGGTAATTCTTGATCTTCTGCTTCACTCGATAGATTAAATAAAGTAGTAGATGCCCGCACTATTTGATTCATTAATCTATTATCAACATTTTGATAACCAATTACAGCTTTATTGTTACTAGTATTCAACGTAATACTTTTACTTGTAGTATCACATATAGACCACAAAATTGAGGAAGTAAGAGATAGTTTTGTGCCTCTTTGAAATAAATCAAATTGTAATACAGGAGTACTTGTAGTTTGACCTGTATTCCATTGTGCAGTACCACTTGAACTAACTTCAAGAGTTAATAAGTCATTATCTAAAAGTGATCCCTCTGTCCAAGTAGGAGAAATTTTTGCAATTATATCAGTACCATTAGTACCATTATCTCCTACTTTTGCAAATAGAAAATTAGTATCTTTACTATATTGTTGTCCTTGATAAGTAACAATACAAGTGATTTGATTATGTAAAGCCTGATAATTATAACTATCTACAATATTAGTAGGATAAGGAGAATTAGTAAACCATTCAATCTTTCCTGATGCAGGATTTAAACTCAAACCTTCTTCAGGAAGTTCTATCATGGTATCTTCTAATGGTACTTGCCATTTAACTTCATACGTTCCCGCATTAACTTCAATACCCGCAGGATCATAAAAATGAGCAGTTAATGGCAAAATCTTTAAAGGATCTTGATAACGATCACTCGCAGGAGATACACCAGATTCACTATACTGAAATACTTGATCTCCATTTTCAATAATAATAAAATAATCATGCGGAGTTGCAGAACCTTCATTTTGAAGAGTAATATCCGCGGAACCTATATAATAAGACTCTCCTCGTTGTGAGTCTTTCGTATAAACACTACATCTAAAAGTTGCATAATTATCAATAGATTTAACAGGATATATTAATTGATTTCCTTCTATACCTTTTGGAAATTCTACACCTTCTAATGCATTTATCTGTACATTTAAACTAGATAATTCCGCATATGACATACCAGTTCGGAGACCATCGTTATATGCTTGTTGCAGTTGTTCTTTAGTTTGATTAAAAGGAAAAGTCTGACCATATTCATCTAGTTTACTCCACATAAAAGTATACCACTCATTTGGTCGATTAGTTGGATTACCTTTATCAAAATCTTTATCTTTGTTGTCAATACAACAAGTTAAAGTAGGAGTGCCACGATCAAAACTAAATTTAACGCCTAAGTCAGAAACAATTCCAATACTATGTTTTTGTGTTTCATTATAAATTGTAAAATATTCTTTTAGAATAATTGTTTCTTTGTATACCGCTACACAAAGATATTTATTTTCAAAAGCCCTATTTTCTGACTCTAAAACTGAGATAGTAGCTTTAACACCTTTATCTCTTAAACGTCTCCAACCAACTCCGCCATACATTTGATAATCTTCACTCGCGGTTGTAATTCGCGCATCTTCTAAAAACCAATAAAACATGGTAGAATCGGTTAAATAAGTATTTTTATGTTGGAGTGAAGCTAAAACACTTAAAGAACTATTAGGAGTACTTGTTTTAAAAGTAGCACCATCTGGTGTACTAATTTTTAAACGATAGTCTCCATTAATAGAAGATATAGGTTTTAATCCATAAATTTCAAGTTCTTTACACCATATATCAGCGCCCCATAAAGTATCATTAATATAATCATCTTGTTGGACAAAACCATGAGAATAAAATAAAATAGTTTGGATATGTGAAAAGTTCTCTGTATCTATTGGAAAAATATTGTACTGGTCAGACCATGTACTATAAGCATATGGATTACCAGTCATATTATTCGTGTCTAAAACATAAGAATAAGTCCTATACGTTTCTTCTTCATCGGTTGATCTATCCTTAAAGGCTAGAATAAATTGTAGTCCATAAATACCAGTTTTACTATTTCTGTGGTCTTTAGGAAGTCTAGTTTGAAAACTAGCTTCAATCATAATAGCTTCAGCTTCTTTTAAATAATTTTGAAATTCTTCTATATCTATAGAAACAGAGCTTTGTCCAGGATTATTATAATCATAAATTAAACAATAATCATCAGCCAAATATGAATGCAATCCAAAAGTCTCATCAGTATCAGATATAACATTGCGGCCAATCGTATTATAGTTATTTAATAAAGAAGATACAAACGTAATATTGCGGTCATCCTCTAAAGCAGTTGCTTCACCAATAATAATTTTCTTTTTAGTAAAGTCACTTTCAGGAACTAAAACATATACACAAGTATTGCGGGAATATGTCTTATTCTCTTGAGAATATGCAACAAATGTACCTCCTTGATAATTAATTTGATGTTCTCCTGTTAAACTATTATTACATTGAACAACTGTTGCTGTGATAGTCCTATCAAGAGAAAGTGCATTTATCCGCTCTTGGGCAATATTGTCTATTGCTTGCAAGATAGGTTCTTGTAAATTGTTAGACACCTTATCACCCCTCATAAATAAAAAATAGGGAGAAGTATGAGATATACTTCTCCCTAATAAAGTCCTTTAATCTCATAATCCAATATAATATCAAAATTATGAAACTAAAATTATTCATTTTTGTCCAGATTATCTGGTCCTATGTGCATATTGGAATGCTTGTTCACTTAATCCAAGAATTGCTTCTCTAATATCATTAGCGTCAGTTGCATTCGGAAATTCTGCTGTAATAGAAACTGTTTGATCAACATTTTCTACTTGCGGCTGTATTACTCCAGTATTATTTAAGAATGAAGAGGCAAGTCCACTTAAAGCACCATTTTTGATACTTGCTGTCATATCTCGTACAGCTTCTACCGCGACAAGAATATTGCGAGTATCATCCTCATTTAAGACCATCTCTTTGGAATGTAACCAAGCAATTTTTCCATTTTTAGCTTCTGGATCACCATCAGACCATTCGCCGGTATAACCACCAGTATCAAATAGCTGATCTGGTCTAACCCAACCTAGTTGCGTATAACCATCGACAGCAGAACCGATAGAAACTGAGAAATCGCCTGTGAAAGATTGATTACCACCAAATTGAGTGTTAGATTCAGGACGAATAAAAACAGCACCAGGTTCATCTGCATGAATGCTACCAGCAGGTCTACTTCCCCAACTATCATGGAAGTATAAGCCATGGAAGCCAAAGCGATTACCAACTCTTATCTCGTTAGTACCTCCGCCGCCTCCACCACCATTACTGATGCCAGGGTTATAATTATAATTAATCTGATCTTGTAACTGTTGAACTTGAGAACTTAAATTAGCATTCTCTTGTTCTTTTGCGACTACTTGTTGTTGTAAGCTATTAACCTGTGATTGATAAGCACGCATAGCATTCTCAGCATCACGAATCTTATCCGCATAACTTTGCATTACTAACTCATAATCTTGGATAACGCCAGCGTCATTTTTTAATTGATTAATAAAATCATTATTTGATGCGGCTAATGAATCGGTTGCATCTTTTGCTTTATTAACGGCATCTGCTACAGAATTAAAGTTTTGTTCAACTAGATCAGCTATGCTATCAGTTTGTTCTTGATAATTCTCAGCATTACTAACCAACTCTCTGAACATCGCATCTGTATTACCATTAAACTCATCTAAATTATATAGCCAATCAGTAATACTAGTATCCCAACGATCATCAATTTGATCCATTGCATCAGTATTACCTTGAATCATCTGTTCGTATGCTTCTTGCAGTCTTTCTGCATTTAATTCGCTTAAGAAATCTTGGAAACCAAAAAAACTTTGAGCCATATTTGCTTGAGATGTAGCTAATTGTTCACTGGTACCTTCAAGGTATTCTTTCAAACTATCAATAATAGTTTGTGTACGTTGTTTCTTTTCTTCTAATGATAAATTAGCATCATTCCAAATGTCATCAAGTAGTTTACGTGCATCGGCTAAAGCAGACATTGATTGTTCTTGAGCTTCCCGCATCTGATCTTTACTTAAATTATACGCATTATTTTGCGCATCTAAATAATCTTCTTCAGCAGATTTTGTAGCTTCAGTATCCGCGGTATAAACATAATTATAATTACCTTGACTATCACGACGCAATTTAAGCTGTGATTTACTACGTTGCGCTTCTTCTAATGCTATACGTTTTTGTAGAAGTTCAATCTGCATTTCCGCATATTTAACATCATACTCAGAAAGTTTTGTCTTTTCCCGCAAATAACCTAATTGCTGTGACATTTGTTCAGTAATTAGTTGCTGAGAATGTAAATCTCCCGCATTATCCAAAAGGTCAAGATATTTATTCTCTAATTTTTGAGTTTCATAAGCTGCGTTTACATCATCTAAGTAATAATCAGCATTACGGTTAATTAGCTCCCACTGTTCTTCCATCCAATCAAGATCAGTACCAAGTGCACTCTTTACCCATCTATCACCAATATCTGAAACAGTATTTTCGTATTGTTCGCGGAGATTCTCTAAAGATTCCTCAACTAAATCATTTAATTGTTCTTGAGTATCAACTATCATCTCTTGGACAGCTTTCCACTCTTCGGAATCTTCTTTTAATCCCGACTGTAATTCTTTTAATATATCTAACTGATCTTCTAACGAACTAATTGATGACTGATAATTATTTTGTTGCGCTTGTAATAACTGATTAATTTCATCATAATTTTGATCACCACGAAGTAATTCAGCAATTTCACGTTGATGTTCTAATTCATCAGTGATGTTTTCATATTGCTCTCGACGCTCATCCATCTTTTCGCCAATTTCATCAATTGCGTCAAGGATAGCATCTTTAAGATCTTCTATCTCATCTTCAAAATCTTCCATCATACTTGTGGCAGATTCAAAAACATCTTGTGCTACTTCGTATAAATCAGCAGAATCTTCACCAAATATGCTAGAAATACCAGTTTGTTCAAACTGATTTAATTGTTCTAGTATTGCTTGAAGATTTGTAAGTTCCATATCAAGATAACCAGTGCCATAGGCTTCCATTGTTTCAGAACCCGCGGCCTGTCGTGCTGTCCGCATCTGTTCAAGTTGAGCTTGATACCATTTTCTCATTGACTCTGAGATATTATTTGTATTCATTAATTGCTCTGTGCGGCTAATGAGTGTATCATAAAATTCTTTAGCAGAACCAGTTCCTGCGTCAAAATACTTAGCTAGTTTTTGCGCAGAACTGCTCATATCGCGGAAGGGATTATCTTTTTCCATACCACTAAAGATTAAATTAAAATCAATTAATGTTTCATTTAAATCTTTAATGTTTTCAACAGCTTCTATCTGTGTTTGTAATGCTTCAATACGGAGATCCTCAATTTGATCCTCTAAATCTTCAAGAGTTTTAAGAGTCTCATTTAAATCTCCCGCAAACAATTCATCATATCGCTGATACTGATCTTTAAATTTATCTAAACGATCTTCTGCGGCTTCAATTTGTTGTTCTAATGCTTCTTGTCCAGCTTCATCTGCGGTAGCATTATATTGATTGATTAAATTATTAACTTCATTAGTTAATCTTTGATGAACTTCCGCATAATTACTAATAAAGCCTTCTGCATCAAAAGCAATACCATATTGAGAAGAAAGTTGATTGCGTAACTCTTGTGCTTCTTGTTGTTGTAAAGCTAATTTTTCTTTATGAAGAACAATTTGCTTTTGAAGTAAGTCAATTTGTTCCATCATATTATCTGCTTGATCAAAACCAATTAGTCTATCTTGTTCATTAGAAACTTCATCAAATTTATTTTCGACATCTTCAAGAAGAGTGTCTACACGTTCATAGCGGTCAATTTCTTCTTCAATAAGTTCTTTAGTTTTTGGTTCATAAGTATTACCACTTCCAGAGCCTCCAGAACCACCAGAACCACCAGAACTTTTTGGCGAGCTTCCACCACCGCCACCACCGCCTCCGGAACTACCGGAAGAGCGTCCAGAAGATGGGCTGAATGAAGACGCGGGAACTCCTCCACCACCGCCAGGATTATTATAGAAGTCATCTAAACTAGCACCATTACCGCCAAATGCATTTGCCATAACAGAAGAACCAGAAGCTAATTGCGATAATCCAGTTTTATAAGATTCACTTTCATGGTTAAAACTAGCATTCTCAGATTTAATACCAATTCTAAATCCAGGAATTTTTCCGCCTATTTTTACAGAACCAACAACAGCTTGTGCAACCGATCCAAATATGCCTGTACTGTCAATAACACCATATTCTCCACCAACTTCACTGCCTAGTGAATCATCTTGTGATACAGTAGCGAGAATATCAACTGAGAATGAATTAAGAACACCAGCTAGACCATCTAGCATATCCGCAATACCAGAAGAAGCAATAGCAACTTGTTGTTCTGTTACACCTAACATACTTCGTACTAATTGGCTAGCTGCTTGTGTGTCATTTACAACTAATTGCTGTAAAGCACTAGCATTAGTAGCTAAAATTAGTCCTAGCTGATTTGCAGTAATCATTGTTTGTTGTTCTGAAATAATACCATACTGCTTAAGTTCTTCGAGTGTAACAGCGCCAGTTTGTATCAACTGGTCAGCAAAAGCAATAGCTTCGTCTTTATGAGCTGCAAAAAATTCCGCGGATGCGCTTGCTAAATTATTAAGTACATCATAATAATGTTGTCCAGATGCTTCAATAGCAGAAGTATCAATTTCTGTACCAAAGTCACCAAACCAATCAGATAAATCTTTTCCTTGATCTGTAAAGACACCCCATACCTTATTCAAATCTTGAACTTCATCAGCAGAATCTTCTAAAGCATTAATTTGATCAACTTGTCTTTGTGTTTCTTCATCAACAGCATCTGCAGCATCTTCTTGAGACGCGGTCCATCTGTCACCAACTTTAGTTAAACCTTTCATTTCAGCAGAAACATCTGCGGAAACATCTGCTAATTCTCCTAAAGTTCCTAAATAATCTTTAAGTGAACTCTGTCCTAATTCAAAAGACTTAGTAGCTTCACTCATTGCTTCAGCAATAGAATTGCCAATAGAGCCTAATAAATCACTTAATTGTGCAAGTTCATCAGAGTCAAGTCCAAGAGTTATACCGTTTTCTGAATCAAAACTAGTTAAATTACCCAGTTCTCCAATTTGTTGAGTAATATTTGATAGACCATTTGCATAATCATTAATAGACATATCCCCATCTATAAAAGATTGATTTAAGTCTCTTAATGAAGTAGCTGCGCCTGCGGCGTCTAACTCACCAAAATCACTAGCAATTTGACTAAAAGCAGATTCGTCTAATTCTTGTGTTAGTACATTATTAATTTCTTTTAAAGCACTATAATCAACAGTAGTAAGTTCCTCTAAAGCATCTGCCTGAGCATCCGTTGCATTATTCCAATCAGTTAATGCTCTTTCATTAAGCATATACTGATCTCCAACTTTAGTTAAATATTCAAGATACTCTGGATGTTCAGCAATGAGAGATGCAGTTTCTTCAGTTGTAAAATTACCATTTTCTTGATAGCTTGTTATTAATGATTCAAGATTCTCTCGATTATCAACTGCTTCTTTTAACTCGTCAGTATTAAGATCTACATCAAATAAAAGTTTATCAAATTTTTTCATATTAAAGTCATGAATAGCATTATTAATTTCATCAAGAGTTGCGTTTTCATCTAATGTACCAATAAATTGTAACATTTCATCTGGAGAATTATAATAACCTTTAATTGTATTAAAAGCTTTTTCTAATTGCGTTGGGTCTGAAATCTTTTCTGATAATGACTCATAAGCATATTGTGTAGTTAAGGCCATTTTTTGAGTTTCATCTGTTACATATTGAACAGCAAAGCGATATCTTTCTGCGGCTGTTTGTAAACCTTTCCAATAAGTAGCCATGTACTCATTATCACTGTTTGCAAAAGTATCGTATATCTCTTGTCCAGTTTGAGCCTGCTTTAATTGTTCTTGGAAACGACTTGTTTGAGCAACAGAAGCTGATAAAGACGCTTCTGCTTCTTCAATAGCTCCCCATTCTTCATTGTTGCCCAATTCCTGGTTTACTGCACTTATTGCTTCTTTTAATTCTTCTAATCTATCATCTTGTTCTTGTGTCCTGTCGGAAGTGTTTTGTAATTCTTGTTGTTCTTCTCTTAAATCAGCAACAAGTTTTTTAATTCCCACATAACTTTCTTCATAAGATAGATTATCTATTGTTTGAGTCTCAGCATTCCATCCAAAAGCTTCTCGTGCTTCAGCTGTTGCACCATGTTGCGATGCTGCACGATACACATCACTTGCAAGACTACCATTAGTTAAAGTGCCCATCATATCTTGTCTATTTACATCTATGACTTGCTGTTGGGCATTAATATTTTCATTTAATTTTTCATCTTTAATTTTAGAAATTTCATTATTTAATTCATCAAATTTTCCAGCAGCAATAAGAGCATCTCCACCAATAATATTTAATGAATCAGAAATTTCTTCTGCTGCTGTTCTAAATTCAGTACTAGCTACATGAGTTTCCTCCCAAGTTTGATATAACTCATTCCAATTTTTAGTACTTTCTATAGCACTATCCGCAGCAGATTGTGCTTTTTGCGCAGCATCATTTGCCGCAGTTACCTGTGCCTGATGCGCTGATTCTATACCCTGTAATACCATAGGGATAATAGTTAAAGCAGCCATTAAAGCAATACCGGGACCAGTTGTTAAAAATTCTAAAGCTATACCAAGAGCTTTAACCATGCCAGACGCAGCACTAGCAGCAGTACCCATAATACCAAAACCAAGTGCCGCAGCTCTAGATGTTGTAGCACTTGCTTCCATCGCTTGTCTAGCTCTACCTAGTCCTTGTTGGAATTTACCTAACTGGTTTTGTGAGAAATTCGCAAGAGTCCTACTCCACTCACCAAACAATGTACTAATATTTGCTTGTTTTAACTGAAGAAAAGCAGAAACTATCATTGGTACACTCATAGTTAAACTTAAAACAGTTTGACTAATTTTTTCACCTAATTCTACATCGCTATTTCCCCATAAAGAACCAAGACTTTGAAAACTTTGCCATGCAAAAGTTAATTGAGCAACAGCACCAACAACATTCATAATATCGGCATATTGATTACTCTCAACTCTACTCTGCATCCATGCTTCTTCTTCTTGTTGTTGAGCATTATTAGCAAATCTAGCCGCGTCTACTGTAGATTGCCCAGTATCCATTTGTGTTGCTGTATTATATCCTCCAGCAGCTCGGGCTTCAGCTATACGAGTTTGTATTTGTGTAATTATATCACCAAGACGTTGCGCATCTATCCCTGCATCCCCACATTCTAACTCAAAATTATTTAACATTGTTATTAATTGATCGCCAAAAACATTACTTAAGCTACTTGCTTCAGTCTTTAACATGTTTAATATATCACTATATTGAGTTGTTCTTAATGTTGCATCTGCAGTTTCTGATTCAACTTCTGTAAGCATGGTCATAAGAGTTTGTAAATTATCTGTTGTTCCTTTAAGTTGCGTATTAATTGCTGAAGTATTAATATTTTCTAAATCAAGATTAAAAGGAGCAAACCTATTAGTATTAGATAATAACGCTTCTTTTTGTTGTTGTTCACCCATAGTTGCGTTTAAAGCAGCTATTTTTATATTTGTCGCATCAATATTAGCCTGATGTTTACTTTCTGCCGTAGCTAAAGCATCTAATTTTTGTCTACCTTGTTCTAGCATACCATTATATTGTTTAACTTCATCTAAGTTTAAACGCGCACTATTTGTTTGCCCAAATTGAGCAAAATCTCTATAACGATCTTGTTCAGCACTTATACTTTCATTTCCACCTAAACGTTGTAAAGAACTTAATGCTGCCTGAGAAGATTTTTGCGCTAACTGTCCAGCTCTACGACTTGTTAAATTTTTAGAAATCATATTACCAATGTTTTGTGAAAAAGTACGCAATAAAATTCCAGAAAAAGCAGTTAGGACAGGAATTCCTCCACCAATGCCTTTAACTAAATTATCTACTAATCCTATTAAATCTGTAAAAAATCCAATAACAGGAGTAAATTTACTTTGGTCAAAAAGACTACTTAACAACCCTTCTACTGTAGCTTGTAAAGTAGCGCTTTTACCAGCTAAAGAATCAAGATATTCTGATTCCATTTCATCTAATGTACCTAAAGAATTATTTTCTGCTTCTTCAAGATAATCATAATACATATCTTGATTGTTCATCAAAGTCATCAAACGGTTATATTGGAATTTACCGGCAAGAGTAACTGCCGCAGATTGTTGTGTAGCACGATCAAATGTATTCCATTTTTGCATTAAATCTTCAATAATAGAACCCATATCACGCATTTGACCATTAGTATCAAGAACTTGCACGCCAAGTTTTTCTAATGTTCCAGAGAAAGTTCCTAAATCTACACCGTCTTCAAGTGTTTCGCCCATTTTTAAGTCGCCAAAACGAGCATATATGGTCTTTAATGCGTTACCAACAACTTCTGGTGCTTCACGAGTAACAGATACAATCGTACCAATCTGCGAATATAACTGTGATTGATCTACTCCAAGAGCAGAAGCAGTAGCAGCAACACGCGAAGAAGCAACAGCTAACTCTTCAACATCTGCCGCAGAAATATTAGCAATTTTAGCAATTTGGTCCATTGATGCACCAAGATCATCAACCGCTAATCCATAGCCATTAATAATAGAAGTCATCTGCTCAGAAACTTCTGATGTTTCTTGTCCAGTAACATTGGCTACTTTTAAAGTCATATCAGCAAGTTGTTTTTGATCTTCAAGATTATACCCCTGTTGAGCATAAATCATAGCAGCATCGGTATATGCAACAGTTGTATTACCTAGAGCCGCGGCAGCCTCATTCGCATATTGCGCAAACTCCCGCATATCATCTTTTGTATAATCAGATACCAACATAATATCTGTTAATGAACGATCTAAATCTTGCATATATGCAACAGCATTATGAGCCGCATTCATTACCTCTTGGAATGCACTAGCAATTAAACCCCATCGAACAGTATTGCCTAACGTATTAAAAATTTTATCAGTTGTTTTAGAAGTAGTTTTTAATCCAGTGTCCAATCGACCTAGAGTACTAATCATACCATTAAAAGTGCGTTGGCCTGTAACCCCCAAAGAATTTAAATCAGATGCCATTCTCTGAATAGAAGTACCCCTATTTGTTAATATCTGATTAAATTGATTAACATCCATCGTTTTTGTAAGGGCATTGAATGATTGTGAAAGTGCTTCTCTATAAGTTCTAAGTCTATTTTGCGCGGCATTAAGCTGTGATTGAGAAATTAAATCTTCTCCCCTCATCTTATTTAATTCAGTTTCGCATTGCCGCAACTGAGTTTGAAGTTGAGTCAGTCCACTAGCATCTAATCTAGTTTGAATATTATACTCAACTGTTGTACTGTATTTTGCCACGCCTTATACCTCCTTCAAGTGGATCGCCACTTGTATTATCTTAATATTTGGGCATAAAAAAATATCCCTACCAATATATAAAAAAGGTAGGGATTAAATTATTAATTATTGCCCAATTACTAAGCTAAAGCTAAAGGCACAATATTTGGTTTCTTAGCTACTGTATTATTAGTATTATCAAATAATGAATCATTAGAATTATCAATACCCCATTTTTGAGCAATCTTTCTAACTTCTTCAAAATCACCATTAGTATTCAATTGTTGAAGTTCGTCTTCTGCACGCTGAGTAACTCCAGTCATAATATCACTTAAATTATCAAGCATACCACGCATTGAATAAGCATAGGCTGTATAATCAGAATACCATTTTTCTGATATACGACTTACTTCCATTAAATCATCTTCATAATTATCAACCATTTCTTTAATCTCTTCAATATTTTCCATCCAAAAAACTAAAGGATTTTTATGAATTTTTGCGGAAATCTCTTCACACTCTTCCTCATCATCTTGATATTTTAGCTGTGCTAATAAATGACAATATAAGGCATGTTCCATGATATATTGATTCATAAAACCATCATCATAGGCATCCATTACAGCATTCGCAGTAGCATTATAAATCATTTGAGGATTGAAAACATTTTCCTCTTCTTTTTTTATATTTATGGCCATAAATATAATTCCTCCTTTTATTTCTTTATTTCATCTATTTAATTATATCATATTTTATTTTTAAAATCAAATTTACATTATACAAATAAATTACTTAAATCTTTTATATTTAAGTCAACACTTACTTTTGTATTATAAAATAATTTAGAAGCTGTCTGCCATGTAATATCAGATCTAATTAACGCTTGTTGAACTTTAGGAGTATCAGCAGGCTCAATCCATTTATTTAAAGACATATAATGTGCTCTATCTAAACTTCCTTCATTTTGATTTCTTACCCTAGCTGTCAAAGAATATATATTATTTTGATTTTCCATTACTCGCTCTAAAATTGTCCCTATCGAAACAACTTTATTACCAATAACCATAAATAATGCTTGACCACCTAATGTTGACCCAGATAATAAAGAAAGAAGTGCATTGTACCAAATGTTTTCTTTCATCATTTCCCAATTTGCGTCTAATGCTTCCTCATTACCGTGTGCAACTAATAATTGTAAAACGCCCAGTAAAGAATCTTGCCCCATATTTGCTTCTCTTGCAATTAATGCAACCAGTGGTGTCCTATTTTGTAGCGTGATATTAGCACTTTGTAAACCGTTTACATTTACAATATTTAATTGATCACCAGATTTCACTGAAAATCCCAAATCAATAACAATTCCATTTTTAGTAACTGTTAATTTTATATCTCCTTTTGCTACTTGTTTTGTCAATTTGTCAATATTAGCTTTAGCCTCATTATAAATTCGTTGCAATACTGGGTCTTCTTTAACACGGACAGAAACATCAAATTGACGATTTCCGATATTCTCAGTTTTTATAGATTCATCTAGTGACAATTTGTCTTTTAAAAAATCAGTATTAGCTTCTAAACCTGCTATACGAAATGCTTTTTCTAGTCCAATTCTTTGCATCCATTTTCCCGCATTATAGACCTTACTAGCTAATTCTGATAATACTTCATTTTTACTATTTGTCCAAGAAGTTTTAGAAGAACCGCCATGCCTTACAGCAGCTCGAACTGGTCCTGTTTCTCCTCCGCCTTCAAAATTATCTAATGCTTGTGCAATTAGCAAAAATTTTTTATAAGTATTAGTCAAATTTGCATCATCAGTTTTGTTTACCTGAAACATTTTCTGATTGCTTCTGCTCAAAACACTTCTAATAATATGATTCGCAGTTCTTCCTAGCTGTTTCGCAGTTAAAGAACTATTCGGTCCTACTGGCCGTTTTGTAATTCCAGCTTCATAAGCATACCTATTTAATAATTCTTTCCCAATAGCTTCTACATCTTTTACATTACCTGCGGGGCTAAATCTTTCTTGAATCATTCCTTTAACAGCATTAGAAAAATCAGATAACCTTGAAACAATATTATCAGAAGAAATCATAGATGATAATGTAGCTAAATTCTCTAAAGTATATGAAGAAGATGGAATATTACTTATCACATTTCCATCTAAGGATGGCTGCAAGATTCTATCTAGTCCTTCTTGATAAACGCTAGCATCAAAAATTTCTCCAACTTTTTGCATCATCTCAAGATTTGAAGAAAAAACTCCACCAGTAGCAGCTAATTGGCGTTGTTGAGATATTCTAATTTGATTTTGTAAAATTTTAGTTTTAGACATGTTTATAATACGGAAGTTATTTCTTAAAATACCACTATCTACATTAGAATACCAATAATGTAAATAGTCTCCTGGTTTTCGGACATGTTGCTTAAAAACTACATTAGGTTCAACAGCTATTGCCATATTACACCTCCTCCCGTAAATAAAAAAAGGGAGCGCACGGTTTCCCGCACGCTCCCGCGCATTAACTAATTAGATTCCTTTTCAATATTAACAGTATATTGTTGTATTGTTCCTGTGGCATTTTTAGTTTCAATATTAGTCAATATAATATTATCTTTGCCTAACCATAACAATAGACCTTTATCGTCTAACGACATCCATTCAGACCAATCATTATCAGTCCATTTTACACGGAACTGGTTATCTTCCCATTTGCCACCAAAAATGTCTAATGGTAGATAATACCCGTCTTTGCGTTCAGGATATTGTTCTGTAAATGGAGTTACATCTTTACAGTATTTAGCTGTGCCTGTGATAGTAGTTGCCTGAACATTAAAATTACCAAAGTCTTCTACATTATGGTCATAGATAGTATCATTTGCTAACTTAAGATATACTGCATCATCATAAGGAATAAAAGTACATTTGCTAGCATCAATTACATACATGTAACTGGTATCTTCAGTAGCTGTAACAGCTTCTGCTGAATCCCAAAGTTTAAAACGACGTTCTGTGTAGTTATCAGGACCAACTTGGACAATAGGTTGATAAGGATCTTCAATTAAAGTTCCTTCTTTTTCCCACTTGCCATCAAGCTGTTTCCAAGTTACATATTTGCCAGCTGCACCTGTCATTGTGAAAGGTACCGCGTAAGCATTTTTACCGCCATAAGCCTTTGAGAATTGCTTTAATGTACCACCATCAAGTGTAATATGTTGACCGTCTACGGTACAAGTAACATCTTCTACATAATCACCAAGATCTTTTACATAATTAAGATAAGGAACGCCAGATGGGTCTCTTACTTCAATAGATGTAAACTTAGGAATATGAGGACTTAAATTAAGGTTAGTTAAATCATAAATCTTATCATAAGTCTGATGGTTATATTCACCAATTACATGAAGTTTTTGCTCTGGACTTGTGACATGGAAAATACACCAACCATCATCTACAACAACAGGTTCTTTCATTACAGTATCTCCACCCTGCAATTCTACCTTAATGATGGTATCCGCAGGCTCCGCACTAAAGTCAAGAACTAAATAATTGCCATGTTGTAATGATTCATTAGCAGGGAATGCTTCTGGAAAACTGTCAAAATAGAACAATTGGCCAGTAATTTCAGAATCCCCTACAACAAGATTCTGTTGAATGTTGTTTGCCTGTTTCCCGCAATAAATCTTATCACCCGCTGGAGCAGTAACATTTACTACAGGTGGTACATATCCTTCAAAATCACAAGCTGATGCGTCAACCGTATAATTAGTTTCCGCATTTAAACTATATCCAACCGCAGCTGGAGTAATAGTTAATTCTCTTGT